>JAZOSC010000172.1:0-3601 GCA_045656925.1 Eubacteriales bacterium
TTGCTCCGAGTGTGAGTGAAGCCGCCGTTTTGCTTTTTACCCAAGCCGTCGTTTGAACGTTTTGTAATGCGAGTGTCATCACTCCCATGACGATCATTGCGATAACAGCGGCAAGGTACGCTGTTTTTAAGTATGGCTGAACGCCGCCAAGTGTGATGAGCGAAACACTTTGAATAGCTCCATCCGCTTTTTCAGCAAAGAACGGCAGAAAAAGGAGCATTGCGATACTCAAATCGAGTAATCCATTTATTAAATCACGAAAACGCTTTTCTTTTCGTTTGTTGTCTTCCGCGGGTATCGCCAATACCTCGTGGGTAGAGAGTAGCTCGTCAACCGTCACTGAAAAGAATTTCGCGATCGCTTTTAGTGACTCTATATTCGGATATCCTCTGCCTGACTCCCATTTTGAGATAGCAGTTCGGGATACGTAAAGCTTCTCAGCAAGCTCCTCTTGCGTAAGCCCCTTTTGTTTTCTTAATTCTTGAATCTTTTCATTAAATTCCATATCAAATCCTATATATTACATTATATTCTCACCGACAAATTCAAGTTTATCTATCAATTGTATTATACCACAAAATGACCGAATTGTAAATAGGACGGCGGGTGTCTTTACTAATTGAGCCGCCCTTTACCGTAGGGGCGAACTGCGTTCGCCCGCGGGCGACAATGGTCGCCCCTACATAACAAAAAGCTCTGCCGTAGCAGAGCTTTTTGTATATCGAAATAATCCCAAACGGGCAATTATCTCTTCGAGAACTGAGGTGCACGGCGAGCGCCCTTGAGACCGTACTTCTTTCTCTCCTTCATACGAGGATCACGAGTAAGGAAGCCTGCTGCCTTGAGAGCTGCACGGTAGTTGGGATCAGCCTGCAGAAGCGCACGGGCAAGGCCGTGACGGATTGCACCTGCCTGGCCGGAGATGCCGCCGCCGGTAACGGTGGTGATGATATCAAACTTACCTTCGGTACCGGTAACGCCGAAGGGCTGGTTTACGATAAGCTTAAGGGTTTCAAGGCCGAAATAATCATCTACGTCACGGCCGTTGATGGTGATAACGCCGGTGCCGGGAACGATGCGAACACGGGCAACGGACTTCTTTCTTCTACCGGTGCCGTAGAAGTAAGGCTTTGCACTAGTATACATATCTGGTTACCTTCCTTTCCGAATTAAAGCTCAATAGGCTTCTGAGCCTCATGCTTGTGGGCATCGCCTGCGTAAACGTGAAGACGGGTTGCAGCCTTTGCACCAAGCTTGGTGTGAGGGAGCATGCCCTTGATTGCAAGCTCCATAGCCTTCTCAGGCTTGGTTGCCATCAGGGTCTTGTACTGAACGGACTTCAGACCGCCGATGTAGCCGGAATGGTGGTGGTAATACTTGTCCTCCAGCTTGTTGCCGGTAAGAACAGCCTTGTCAGCGTTGATGACGATCACGAACTCGCCGCAATCAACGTGGGGGGTGAACTCGGGACGGTGCTTGCCGCGCAGAATGGTAGCGGCCTTTACAGCAGTTTTGCCAAGGGGCTTGCCTGCTGCGTCAATGACAAACCAACGACGCTCAATCGTTTCTGCCTTTGCCATAAAAGTAGACATGATGTTTCCTCCATATAATGTGGTTAATTTTTTCGACCTGCACATTATAACATAAGCCCCACACCTTGTCAACCCCTTTTTTTAAAAAATTTTCATTTTTTTAATTTAGCAATACGATACCTCGTTTTTTCTCCGTTTTTTACCCGTTTTGCTCACTTTTCCTCACTTGCCGCATCAAATTTTTTTGTACTGATTTTTTTCACCCCGACATAAGATTGAAAGGAAAACGTGTAGGAGGATGAAAAAATGGCACCGAAATTTCTGCCCGAAGGCTCACTTGAAAAAACAGCCGCCAACCGCGAGGCTCTTTCCTGCATTGCGGAGCTTGAGCGCGCATGGCATTCAGGCACTGTATTGGAGGCCCCCGTATTGCTTTGCGACAGTCGTATGCGTCTGCACCTTGACCTTGGATGCATGCGCGGTATCATCACACGCGAGGAAGCGGTATGGTGCCGTCCGAGCGAGCCCCTCAAGGATATTGCCGTGATTACGCGTGTGGGCAAAACCGTGGCATTTCGCATCATTGGCTTTTCCGTTGAGGACGGTGAGCGCGTGGCAATTCTTTCCAGACGCGACGTACAGCGTGATTGTGTCACGGAATTTCTTTCCGAGCTTGCCCCCGGAGATATTATTCCCGCGCGTGTCACACACCTTGAAAATTACGGTGCCTTCGTCGATATTGGCTGTGGCGTTTCTGCCCTGCTTTCCATCGACTGCATCTCGGTATCGCGCATCACACACCCGCGCGACCGCCTGCGTGTCGGTCAAACGATTTCGGTTGTCATCAAAAGCATCGACCGAACCCTCTCCCGTATTTTCGTAACCTTAAAGGAGCTGCTCGGTACGTGGGAGGAAAACGCTGCCTGCTTTCGTGCGGGCGAAACCGTAGTCGGACGCGTACGCAGCATTGAAAGCTACGGTATTTTTGTAGAGCTTACGCCCAATCTTGCAGGGCTTGCCGAGCTGCGCGGCAACGCAGGTCAGCCACTGCGCTGCGCCGTGAGTGATGCGGCGGCAGTCTTTATCAAAAGTATTCTGCCCGACCGCATGAAGATAAAGCTGGTCATGATTGATTCCTCCCCTTCAGATGAACCGCCCACGCCCCTGAAATATTACATTGACCCTGCCACCACCGCACATATCGATTATTGGGAATATTCCCCTGCCTGTGCCACGCGCCTGATTGAAACGGTATTCTGACCGTACAAAAAATGGCTTCACAAGCAATATATCCCCCTATACAAAACATCCTAGCGTACCAAAATCTGTTATAAGCAAACAGCCGCCGGCATTCAGCGCTTTCTCCATTCGGGATAACACGCTGCATACTGACGGCTGTTTTCATATGATCAGATGACAGGAGCATGCAAGGAAGGAACCGGCGCGCAGGCAAATGCCGCGGCACCCATGGCACGCAGGCTTCGGGCGGCTTCCTCTGCGGCGGCAAGATCCGTGAAAATGCCAAACACCGAGGGGCCGCTTCCACTCATGGCAGCAGGTGCTCCTGCACGGTGAAAAAAGCTCAACAACGCGCCGACAGCGGGACGCGCATCGGCAACAACGCCCTCAAAACGATTGGACAGCCCTGCGGCTACCATCTGTACATCACCCAACCGCAGGCCGTCAAGCAACCCCTTCGGATTACAGGCAGAATGAAAATCCACAAAATTATCGAAATGACTGTCAAGCATGCTGAATGCAACCGGCGTGCTGACGCCCTCTCCCATTTTCGCCACAACAAAATAGGCTTGCAACGCGCAGGAAACAGGAGTTAACACTTCCCCGACACCGTGACAGAGGGCAGCTCCGCCCATGACCAGAAAGGGGACATCTGCGCCGATGCGTGCGGCGATCTCAGCAAGCTCACTGGCCGAAAAGCGATTTCCGTCCAAACGGTTTAAGGCGCGCAGCATCGCTGCGGCATCTGCCGATCCACCCCCAAGGCCTGCCGCCATCGGAATCCGCTTTTCTAATACCGCAAGGCACCCAAAAGGCTTACCGCTTGCGAC
>JAZOSC010000173.1:0-10528 GCA_045656925.1 Eubacteriales bacterium
CTTCGCTGAGAAATATTTGCTCCGCAAATGTGAAATATTCGCTGGAGCGAATGTGGGCAAATTTCATTTCACATTCGGCGTGAGCCGAATATTTCACTTGAAATACTATCGTTTTTATGATATAATAAACTCATCGATAAATAAGAATTTGCAGGCAAGTATGAACTATGGAATTTAACAAAAAACTTCAAGAATTAAGAAAACAAAAGGGGATTACGCAGGAAGAGCTTGCTGAAAAGCTTTACGTGTCCCGAACCGCCATCTCAAAATGGGAGTCAGGCAGAGGATACCCGAATATAGAGTCATTAAAAGCGATTGCGAAATTCTTTTCGGTGACGGTTGACGAGCTGCTCTCCTCGGGCGAGGTGCTGACGATAGCCGAAGAAGATAACAAACGAAAAGAAAAGCATTTTCGTGATTTGATATACGGACTACTTGATCTCTGTATTGCGATGCTCCTTTTTCTGCCGTTCTTTGCTGAAAAAGCAGACGGAATTGTTCGAAGCGTGTCGCTCATCGCGCTTGACGGCGTTCAGCCTTACTTAAAAATAGCGTACCTTGCCGTTGTCATTTTGATGATCGTAATGGGCATTCTGAAACTCGCATCACAAAACTGTCAAGCAATAGCCTGGTTAAAAAGCAAAACAAAGATTTCGCTGATACTCGGTGCGATTGCTGTCTTGGTCTTTATGATAAGCTCACAGCCGTATGCCGCCGTGTTTGCGTTCGTATTGTTAACCATCAAGGCTTTGATGTTGATAAAACGGCAATGATACGAAACGTATCACGCCTGTGACAAGCCGTTTCTTGATTATTCTTATGCCTTCCGTTAAAATGTATTCAGGCGAGAGCCAATACACAAAAGGAAGGTTAAAGGATAATGGAAAAGAAAAACAGAAGGTTGTTTTGGGTAGGAGTGGGCTTGCTTGCGTCGTTTGTGTTATGGACGGTGTTTGTTTGCTTCATTGACGTTAGGGCAATCGGTCCCCGAGAATCAAGCGTGGGCTTTGCTACGCTGAACGGCTACGTTCACAATCTTACGGGAGTGAACATGTCCCTGTATGTGGTCACGGATTGGCTTGGTCTTGTTCCGATTGGCGTTGCATTCGGGTTTGCCGTTCTCGGTCTTGTGCAATGGATCAAAAGAAAAAGCCTATTAAAAGTTGACCGAAGCATTCTTACGCTCGGCGGATTTTACATCGTCGTAATGGCGGTATATATCCTCTTTGAAATAGTTGTTATCAATTACAGGCCGACACTCATCAACGGATATTTGGAAGCTTCATATCCGTCATCAACAACTATGCTTGTGATGTGTGTGATGCCTACGGCAATGATGCAATTTAGTACCCGTATTAAAAACGACTTATTCAGGCGATGTGTAATGTTTACGATTACCGTGTTTATTGCCTTTATGGTTATAGGCAGACTTGTGTCGGGCGTACATTGGATTACCGATATCATCGGTGGTGCTTTGTTGAGCACAGCGATTGTGTTGATGTATTATTTATCGGTAACATAGTAGCAAAGAACTGCTGAACAAATTTCATTTTGTAGAGCAGAATAAGCGGAGAATACTAATGCGATTTTGGTGCAACACTTTATGCGACGATACTCACGATCTTCACGATATCGCACGAAAACACACGATAAATGTACGATATCACACGATATTTCACGATATTCACGATATCGAACACCTACGCCAAAACTCCAAGAGATAATTGCCCGTTTGGGATTATTTCGATATACAAAAAGCTCTGCTACGGCAGGGCTTTTTGTGTTTTTTGGGGCGGTTCAATTTGTAAAGAACCCCGCCGTCCTATTTACATTTCGGGCATTTTGTGGTATAATACAATTGATAAATAAACTTGAATTTGTAGGTAAGATAATGATTGTTCTAATTACAGGAGCATCGCATACAGGCAAAACGGCTCTTGCTCAAAAGTTGCTTGAAAAATACAAATATCCGTATCTGTCGATAGACCATTTGAAAATGGGTTTAATTCGTAGCGGTAACACAGAACTTACCTCTATGGATGATGATAAATTGACCGAATATTTGTGGCCGATTGTTCGTGAAATGGTTAAAACGGCTATCGAAAACAAGCAGAACTTAATTGTTGAAGGGTGCTATATTCCGTTCGATTGGCAGAAGGATTTTGACTCCAAATATCTTGAAAGCATCAAATATTACTGTCTGGTAATGAGTGAGGAATATATCAGAAATCACTTCGCTGACATAAGGAAATATGCAAATGTCATTGAAAATCGTTTGGATGATGAATGGTGCACTATGGAGAGTGTGTTGGCAGATAATGCAGAAATATTAGCCCTCGCACAGAAGCATAATGTGAACTATATACTCATTAAAGATAAGTACGAAATCAATATTGATTTATAAAGACAAATTCCAATTTGACGAGCTGAATAGGCGTTGTGTTGTGGAGAAATGACATGAAAAAAGAGCCGTGGAGAATACTTGTTGGCGTTCTGGGCATTCTTTTAATCGTCTTTTTGTGGGTGAAAAAAGACGTTGGCGCTACCATAGCGGGGTTGCCGCGTGAGCAGGTTTTGCCAATGCTTGCAACAAGCATTGCCGTCACGCTTTTCAAGGTTGCACTGATAGCCGCAGCCGTTTTTTCGGTAAAATGGCTGATGGGAAAATTCAGCAAAAAATAAAGAGGTTTTTATGGAAATGTATTTCACCGCCCTCGCCCCGTTTGTGATTGGCGTGGCGTGTATCATACTTGGCGTTTGCAATCGGATGGGGAATATTTCCTCGCTCCATTCCTACCACCGTCACCGCGTCAGCGAAAGCGACAGACTCCCCTTTGGTAAATTGGTGGGGCTTGGTATGATTATCATTGGCACAGCACTCCTTGTTTTTGGTGTTTTCATGCTTTTGGCCGCGCTGTGCGAAAGGGCAGTTTTCTATCTAATCGGTACGCCGATTTTGCTGCTTGGTATAGCGGTGGGTCTTGGCATCAGTTTTTATGCGATGATAAAATATAACAAGGGTATTTTTTAGAGAAAATCAGCTTTTTGGGCGGCGGTCTGATAAATTGACCGCCGCCCTATATAAATTTTCTTTTTTAGTAATATAATGTAGCATTATCCCTTGACAAGGGGGAAATTGCGTGCTACAATAGTAAATGTGATTTAACACCAAGATTGGGGTGAAAAGAATGAATGTTGGTGAAAGGATACGCGAGCTGCGCCTGTCTAAAATGCTGACGCAGGCAGACCTTGCGGGCGATCAGATTACGCGTAACATGCTTTGCACCATCGAGCGCGGTGCGGCATTGCCGTCCCTGCCTACTGTTTGCTACATAGCAGAACGTTTAAACGTTCCTGTCGGATATTTGCTGTCTGAGGAGTGTGATGAGCTTGCTTACCGTAAAATGACGGCGATGCCCAATGTCCGTCACGCGCTTGCCGCAGAGGACTATGCGGGTGCGTTTGCCATTATCAATGCCGCCTTTGGTGAAGCATACGATGATGAAATTGCGCTGATTCGTGCGGAATGTGAGTTCCGTATGGCTAAAAAAGCCTTTGACCACGGGCATTTACGTGCTGCTGTAGCAGGCTTTGACCGTGCGATTCGTGAGGCCGAGCATACCGTTTACGATACTGCCTGGATACGCACCCGTGCAGCTGTTTATTTTCGCTATCTTTCTATGCTTTCCCCAACGCTCTCCTCTGACGTGCTGGAGCAGGGCGAGGTTGATGCAGCCAAGTCCGTGGGGGATGAGTTTTGCGCCTACGTGCTTGCAAGAGAGGCGTTGGACGGCGGACGTGAGGGTGAGGTCAGAGAATACCTGGCACGCAACGGGGGCAGTGTGTTTGCCGCCAGATTATCTGCATTGTTACAGATGCGCGCAGGGCAGCTTCGCGAGGCACTTGCCGCATATGAGCGTCTGCTTGCCTGTGATGCATTGACGGTTGGCGTGCTGATGTATGAGGTTTTTGATGATATGGAGCTTTGCTGCCGTGAAAATGACGATTATAAGCGTGCGTACGAGTTCGGCTCATCACGCATGGGCTTGCTCGAAAGGTTGCTTGAGGAAGTATGATAAAACGCACCGTTATGGCACTAATTATGGTGCTGATGCTTTTTGTGCTGTCTGCTTGTACAGTGCCTCTGCCGTTTGAACGGGGCGAGGTGCTTTCTGCCGAGGAGGTGGAGGCACGCCGCGCCGCATTGCTTGCCGAAAAAGAGGCGAATGAAAATAAGCCACACGACGGTATCTGTTATTGGCTTGTTAAGGGTAGTGTATATCACGTTTTTCCTGATTGCACCTATATTGCAGGTAAGGAAAACGTACAGTCAGGCACGCAGGCGGAGGCGCAAGCCGCAGGCAAGGAGCGCGCTTGTGCGGTTTGCAGCAAAAGAAACGCAAAGGGAGAAGAGTGATGGCAGAGCAGGCAAAAAAAGCATCACGCACGATTGCACAGAACAAAAAGGCGTGGCACGATTATTTTATAGATGAAAAATTTGAGGCGGGAATAGAGCTTTTCGGTACGGAGGTAAAAAGCCTGCGTGCGGGACGTGTCAATCTGAAGGATTCCTATTGCTCCGTCCAAAACGGAGAGCTTTTTGCCCTTGGTGTGCACATCAGTCCCTATGAGCAGGGAAACATCTTCAACCGAGAGCCCCTGCGACCGAAGAAGCTTCTGATGCATAAGCGCGAGATTTTAAGGCTTTTTGGCAAGGTACAGGAAAAGGGATATTCGCTGATACCGCTTTCCCTTTATTTCAAAGGCTCACGCGTAAAAATGGAGCTGGGACTTTGCCGCGGTAAAAAGCTTTACGATAAGCGCGAGGATATGGCAAAGGCCTCTGCCAAGCGCGATATGGAGCGCGCGATGAAGGGCAGCTATTGAATATCAAAGTGATCGAAAGGGGATAAGAGATGAGCGAGCGGGAAGACATGCGTGGAAATGGTGGAGCTGACTATGAGCATAACGAGTCGGCATCCGCAGACAGCACGGCCGCGGAAGATTTGTTTTTTGACGCGATGCCCCAAGGCGAGAGTGAGCAGCCCCCGTCAGGAGATACGCCTGTGGATGTGACGGCTGATGCAGCGGCCGCGGCAAAGCAGCCAATGAAGGCAAGGGTGCCAAAGCGTTGCAAGAAAAAGCGCTTAAGACGCCCCGTTTGGCGCGTGGTGCGCTTTTTGCTGATATTGTTGCTCGGCATATTGGTGGGATACGCTTCGATTGCGGGCGCAATTTATTATGCAGTTGCAGGCCTGACGATAGATGATTTGCAAAAGCTTGGCATTGCCAAGGGCGTTGACGAGTATCTGACGGAGGACGGTGAGGTGGATCTGACCGCAACATCAATCCTCGGCCTTTTACGGGACCTTGATAAGGTGCGCGCGGAGATCAGTACACATTCCATTCAGACGTTGATGATGCGATACGGCCTCGTGCTGCCTGCGGAAACACTGGAGAAGCTGCCGCCTGCGCTGCTTACGGTACCCTTATCCGAAATGTCGGAGGGGAATGCCCTGAATGTGATTGCATCAAATGTCAATTGCGACTATCTGCTTTCGCTGTTGCCTGCGGGCTTGATCCATCCGCGTATAGGTGAAAAGCTTCAGGATAGACCGCTGTCCCTTCTGCTGGATGGTAAGTATGCGGAGCTTCTGGCGGGCGTGAAGCTCGGTTATCTCACGGGTGTTACCTTTGATGAAAACGAGCAGGTTCTCTATGCAAATCCCGATGCGCCCACCGCGCAGGAATGCCTTGCGCTGTTGGACGTGGGTAGCCTGATTGGTGCTATTTCTACCAACGGAGATATCATGGCAGTGCTTGCCGCTGACCTTGCCGAACAGGATGTTGCGCCGATTTTAGCGGGCTTTATGAGTGGCGCGCTCTTTGAGAAGATGTGTGAGGGGCATAAGATCTCGGACGTTTTGCTGCCGCATCCTGAAACGGGGCGGTATACCTTCAGCCTGACTGCATTGACCGAACACGTTTATCTTGGTGATGCACTTGGCTATACATTGGCAAATGGTGTGTGGTACAGCACCTATACTGACGATGGGGAGGCAGCCAACGACGTAGCGGCTCCCGCTATGCAGCAAACACTGGCTGATATTAAAATGTCAGAGGTGATCGGCGGCACGCTGTCGGTGGAGGAGACCTTTGCGGGGCTTTATTTTGGCGACCTGCAAAACGGTTATACCAAGGGAGATGCCATTTACACCCCCGATCCCGAGGGCGGCGAACTGATTATCACGGGCTATGAATGGCTGAAAAACGGCGAGCCTGTCGGCAAAATCCAAAACAAAATCGCCAATCTGATGGTTGAGGATCTGTTTGGCAGCGGCCTTGATATCAACGCAACCCTGGGCGACCTTTCCATTGGTGATTTACAGGGCTACACACGCGGCGCTGACAACCGTTGGTATCGTACCGTGGCAGGGGAGAGTGCGCCGCAATACGTCGGTGCTGTGCAGAATGCTATCGCTGCGATTTCCCTTTCTGATGTGTTGAACGGTCAGCTTGATATTGTTGCCGCATTGGGCAGCATCGCCATCGGCGAGGTGCAGGGCTATACGCGCGGCACTGACAACCGTTGGTATCGCACCGTAGCAGGGGAGAGTGCGCCGCAATACGTCGGTGCTGTGCAGAATGCTCTTGCAGGCGTCACCCTGTCTTCCGTGCTTGAAGGGAATTTCAGCATTTCGGAAACACTTTCGGGCCTGCTGCTGGGCGATGTGATGGGCTATGAGCGCGGCGCGGTCATCACCCCTGCCGATCCGACAGATCCGACGTCCTGTGCGGAATATGCATTTACAGGGGCAGACGGCAAGGCCGTGCAGGGTGCAATGCTGGAAATTGCAAACATTCAGCTTTCCCACGTGCTTGACGGCACCGCAAATTTTGAGGGCGCGATCAAGGATATGCCCTTGGGCGAGGTGTTCGAATATACGCGCGGCAATGACGGCGTGTGGTATAAGGTTTTCGTGGCACAGGGCTCTGATGAAAACAAGCCTGCCACGGGTATTCTTGCAGTGCTTTCGGATAAGAGCATCAATGAGATTCAGAAAAACGGCATCGATGATATTACGCTGGGCAGCGTCCTTGGCTATCGTGCGGTTGATGAAAATACAGACGGTGTGCGTGATGGCTGGCTTGATGAAAGCAATCAGACCGTTACGGGCATGATGGCTGTGCTTTCCGATTTGACGGTGGGCGACCTTTCCGATGATGATGCGCTCCTGCAAGCAATCCGAAGCATCAGGCTGGGTGATGCCATCGGTTATGAAAAACGGGCAGACGTATGGTATGACGGGGACTCTCCCGCCACGGGAGCGATGGCGCATATGGCGAACCTCACGATTGGGGAGCTGAAGAATCAGCATGCCGTTGTGGATAAAATCGGCGAGATGCAGCTTGGTGTTTTGCTGGATTATCAGTGGAACGGGCAGGAGTGGATTTCCGGGAAAACAGAGCAGCCTGCTACGGGCATGATGGAATATTTGCTCGGTATGCAGTTGAAGGATGTGGAATCTCACACCAATGATATGCCCCTTGGCTATGCATTTGGCTATCACCTGATAGGGGGGCAGTGGTCTACTGATCCTAAAATACTGAAGGCGCCTACGGGAATGACTGCGGTGCTTGCAGATATCAAGCTTTCCGATGTTGAAAAGGAACTGAATAAGATGCCGCTTGGCAGGCTGCTCGGCTACACGCAGAGCGGTGATGAGTGGTATAAAGAAATCAAGCAGGAGAATGAGCCTGTCAAGAAAGAGTACCTCACGGGCATTACACTGGCAATTGCCACCCTTTCGGTTGCTGATTTGAGCGATGCTACAAAGCTTTCCCAAGCAATTCAGACCGTTAAGCTTGGCGATGCAATGGGGTATCAGAAAAACGGTCAAGACGGGTGGCTGAATGGCACAACACCCGTTACAGGTATTCTCGGCGCATTGGCAAGCAGCCCGATCGCGGATATTGAAAATGATATCAAGGGGCTTCCCATCGGCACCATGCTCGGCTATGCCGAGGTGCTGGGTGAGGGCGGCGAGCGCATCGGCTGGAAAAACGGTAATGCAGATGTGACTGGAATGATGGCAGTGCTTGCCGACTGTAAGGCAGATGAAATTGAGAGTAAGCTGAACGGGATGAAAATCGGCACGCTGCTTGGGTTTACCCAAGGCACTGTAACACCGGGCGAGGGTGAACCGTATGAGGCCTGGTTTGACGGTCGGAGCACAGAGGTCAAGGGGCTGCTTGCTACCGTGGCAGACGAAAGCGTTGCAAGCCTGCCCGGAAAGATCAATCATCTGACGGTTGCAGATGTGTTTGATAAGCCCACAGGTATACTTGCCGCAATCAAGAAGCCTGAGGAGGTGCTGATTACAAATATAGGCACTGAAATTCTTAAGTGCTCGGTCAATGATTTGGTAAGAGCAGAAGTCGTTTCGGGAACAATTTCTTCCGATGTTGATTTTTTGTTGACGAAATTGTTCAAGGATGCGAATTGGAAGGAAAATAAATCTCTTGAGGATATCTTACAAGCATTGTTCGGCGATCCCAAGCAAACGCAATAAACAAGATTCATTATAAAAAATTGTCCACGGGGCTTGACAAAAGCCCCGTGGGTGCATATAATTATCAATGCTTCAATATGGGTCCGTAAAGGTTTCGACGGGGATTTTGAAGCAGGATAAGCGTGGCGTGCCGAGCAATCACGAAAAAGGCTCAACCTTAAAATTAAACGCTGACAATTCTGTCGCACTGGCTGCCTAATTAGGCAGTGCCGCGGCCATCGCGCCGCCCGTTCATAAGGGGAGTACCACGGCCTCTTATTGAGCGTCATGCAGTGGTGAACATGCATCGGGCTTTCGCCCTTGACTCGATCATGCAGAAAAGGGCTACCGAGAGGGAGAGGGTGTCTGTGCCCGCTCTCTTAAGGGAAATCTAAATCATAGACTACCCACGAAGAAGGTCCTGTGAATAGGTTTTCGGACAGGGGTTCGATTCCCCTCGGATCCACCAACGCAAAGAGCTGCAAAAGCGGCTCTTTTTTTACGCGTTGGTGGAGGTGAGGGGTCAAATTGAAACCCTGCGAAAGGTGCTATGATGCATCAGGAGGGGAAGAAGATGTATGATAGAAACGGGGGAGAGTAAGGCTATGGCGCACCTTCAAACAGATTTGTTTATAGGCAAATCAAGGCCTGTATTTTCTGTATTGAGGCAGGGGATAATGAGGGTGCTCTCAACCTTTACCGTGATATGGTGGAAAAAGCAGATAATATGGCAGGGGAATGAGTAAGCCATCGCACTCTGTTATAAAAGGGCAAAAAACAGCTGTTTTTTGCCCTTTTTTCTTGCCAAGCATGCAAATGCGTGTTATAATGGAAGCAATAATATAAAACGAGGTGCTTTTATGGAAAAGAAATTCGTTTTCGCATATGATTTTGGTACCAGCGGCGTAAAGGCCGCATTGGTGACGCTTGAGGGGCGTATTGTGGAAACTGCTACGGCGGAATATCCGCTTTATCTTTCTGCTCCCGATATGGCGGAGCAGGAGCCTGAGGATTATTGGAACGGTGTATGCACCGCTACGCACAGAGTGCTTGAAAAAACGGGTGTAGATCCCAGGGCCGTTGCAGGACTTGCCTTTGGTACGCAGTGGAAGGGCATTATTCCGATTGATAAGGACGGTAAGGTGCTGCACCGCAGCATTATCTGGATGGATGCACGCGGCGGAGAGGAAGCGGCGATGCTCAATGAGCATTTCAAAACCGACGTGTTCAGCGCCTCTGACCTATGGGCGCGCCTGTGGTGGCTTCGCCGTCACGAGCCGCACCTGATTGACGGCGCCGCTGTGATTCTTGAGGCCAACGGCTATCTCAAATGGCGTGCTACGGGGGAATATGCCGTGGATATCGGTGATTGCTTCGTGCGCTCGTACGATGTATTGCAAAACGATTTTTACCGCGAAATTTTGGCGTGCTGTGATGTTCCGCAGGAGAAATTCCCCCGTATCGTTGATGCACACGAAAGAGCGGGCGCGCTTACTGCCAAGGCAGCGGCAGAGATGGGGCTTGCTGAGGGCACGCCTGTCTTTGGCGGCAACAGCGACATCGGCGGTGTGGCAGTTGGTGCAGGCGAGGGTAGAGAGGGCGGTGTACACGCGTATTTCGGCTCCTCGGGCTGGATAGGCTATGTTGTGCCGCGCCGCAATCGCGAGGTGTATATTGCTCCCCTTGACCGTGCGCGTGATATTGCACTGTTTTCCAACCGTGCCATTGGGCTGTCATTTAATTGGGCGGTTGACCGCTTTTATGCCGCAGAGAAAAAGGCAATGGGCGGAGGGATTCACGCCTTTGTGGATCAGGATATTGCAGATATTCCCGCAGGCTCCGCAGGGCTGCTTGCGTTGCCGTGGTTCTACGGCGACCGTCCGCCTCTTTTCGGTGACGATGCACGCGGCGGCTTTTTAAATCTCGGTGCCGAGCATGACCGCCGACACATGACGCACGCTCTGATGGAGGCGGTG
>JAZOSC010000174.1:0-5067 GCA_045656925.1 Eubacteriales bacterium
AAGTAAATTTTCTTGGCTGCCGTGCATTTTGTGCAGCGCACCTTATCCTTCTGGGGAATAAAGCCGCCCGGCTCCTTTTGCACGTTGCCGACGCAGGTCATACCGCTCTGGCCCTGAATATTGAAGGAGCATTTCATGCTCGTTGTTCTCAGGTCATGCTCTCCGTAGCAATAGGGGCAAATAAATTTATTCATGCTTTTTTCACCTTGCCATTCCTCAATATTTATGTGTTTCTTTTGCCATGCCTTACTTTAAGGTATGCACCTCGCGCAGCTTCACGTGCGCGTTATTCTCCCCTGCAAACAGCGCAAAGCCCGTATTCTTTGCAGTCGGCGGCACTGTGATGGTATACCGTGCCGTATATTTTTGAGAGAACATCTTCTTCTTCAAAACAATTTCGGGTAAAATCTCGGTGCGCTGTCCCTCATTTGCCAGTCGCGGACGGGGGTAGCCCTGCTTGACCAGAAGATTGTCAAGCGTCATCGGCTCATCAGCCTCAAAAATAACCGTCAGCTTAAAGGGCTTCATGGGCGACACAACGTAATCCAGCTTAAAATGCACCGTCACCGCCTGACGATGGTCAATCACGGGAACTGCCTTGACAGCACCCGAATGAGATACGATGCCATCGGTATTGAACTCAGCAAACACCGAGATATAATTCACGGTATTGACCTTCAGCTGAATTTCAAATTTACCTGCCTTTGCAAAGTCTGCCTTCTTGAAGACATACTTTTCCTTGGCATTTTCAATTGCGTCGACATAGCCGTCAGGCGAAACGGCAACCACAACACCGGTCGCGGCAGGGTGCAGATCACCCTCCACCGTCAGCGTACCGTTGATCACCTTATGCGCTTGATAGGTAAATCCGTCAATGCAATTGAAAAGCTCAGGCGGAGATACGACAAACAGCTGCTCGGTCTGCACAATGGGATAAACATAGTAGAGCTTACCCGCACCCAGAGAAAACTCAAACGAGCCTGCCGCATTCTGCTGTATCTCAACAGGAGTGAGTCCCTTACAAACGGTATTGAAATCAATATAATTCAGTGTCTGACCAAGCGGAATATTCAGCTTCTTGGGTGTCGTATACAGGCACACCTTGCCACTGTATCCTGTCGCGCAGCTGAACGCAAAGCGGTGATTGCCAAGTGCATGAAAGCGATTGCCCGAAAGCGGTGCGATCCGCTCAAAGGGCTTGAACACCACACGCACACCCTTGGAGCGCACTGTACCGTTTGCGGTCTTATAATTACAAAGAATCAGATATGCGCTTTCCGCATCAGCCTTGGCATCAAAGAAGCCCTTGCTGTCAGCCTCCACGCGCACACCCTCACCGGCGCGCAGGGGCGCAACAGGCCCCTTGTTCTTCCAGACCTCCACGCTCGTGACGTTCTGCGGCATCTCCCAGAGGGCTTTGATGCCCTCATATACCACCTCTTGTCTGACAGAGGCCACATCGGAATAAATGACCACGGGCGATTGTGTTGCGACGATCGGAGATCTGATGCCGAAGCGCTCGGCAAAAACCGCGTAATAATAGGGTGATGCGGGAACGATGCTGGTATCCTCATAGAACTTGATGGAAAGTCCCTCGGCGGCAACAGCACCGTCGTCAGCGCTCGTGGGTGCTACGCCAATTTTCTTGATCACTGTATAGGTAACATGCTCCTGCGCCGAGTTATCATTCCACTCAAGATACACGCCGTTCCCCGCCAGCTTGGCGGAAACGCCCACAGGGGCCTTCGGGGGGAATTTTTGCAAAATCTGACGTGCCTCGGCATAATCCGCGCAAAGCGCCAGTGCCTTCATGGCGCTGTCAATCGCAAGCTTCTCATTACGCTGCACGATGGCGCGCTTTGCCATTTCAACCTGCTGTGTGGCACGCATAACAGCGGCACTCATCTCATCAATGATGCGCTTGGTTGCCTCGGGCTGATAATTGCTGAACTTGGCAGGCAACGCCTTTGCCATCGAAAGCGCAGCCTGAAAATTCTTCTTTGCGGCGCACTCCCGGATTTTTACGATTTCCTCTCTGAACCTGTTGCCGACGGTTTCCTCCTGCTTGATGCGCGCCTCTATGACGCCCTCAAAGGATTGCACCTTTTTGGCAAGCGTTGAGGTCGCAACCGCAGCATAATTGGGAACGATGTTCTTTAATCCCAGCAGGGCGGATTTCAGACCGGCCACGTCCGCATCGGGATTGCCGAGCAGCGCCTCGATCTGACCGCACCTCTTGGTAAATTCATCATGTGCATGATGTGTGGCGCCGCAGGTGGCACAGCCGCGGTCATCCTTGGTAAAGGCCACCTTCTGCTGACAGTTCCAGCAAATCACCTCAAGGGGCTTGCCGCAGTGCGGACAGTTCTTGGCACCCTTGACAAAAAGCTTATTGCAGTTCGGGTACGGACAGTGCTCCAAATCATTCCCCGCACCGTTACCTACCAGTACAAAGCGAAAATGGTTGCAGCCGATCGCAATCAGCTTTTCGGCCTCCTTGGCATCAATCCTCAAAAGGTCGACGGCAATCTGTGCATAACGGCAGAACTCCTCCATCGTCAGCTCTCGGATGCCAAAGGTCTTTCTCTTTTCAAAATCATCCCAGATATCCTGCTTGAGTGCAAGATAATAGTCATAATTTTTACGGGTTTCCGCAGAAGCAAAGGCAATCTTCTCGGCCTGTGCACAAAGCTTGCTGATTGCCTGCTTGACCTTGATATTGCTCGTTTTCTGATTCTGATAGGTCGACTTGATGGCCGCCTGAATCTCAGCAAGAGAGGCAGAACGCCCCAGCTCCAGAAATTCATACAGGTCATTTTTCAGCAGAGTCTGCAGCAGCTGCTCAATCTTCTGATAATCGCTGAACGGAATTTTGCTGTCCTCGTTCTCAATAATCTCAATTGTCTTCTGCTTGACCAGATATTCAATTCTGGCATCAAGCTCCGCTTCTTCAAAATACTTAACAGGCTCATTCGCCTTATTGCATATTTCCTTTAAATCACTGCGAAGCAGCGTTTTACGCGTTTTGGAAAGCTGCTCAACCAGCGCAGTCGCCTCCTGCAGCTTGAAGGCCTTTGCATCTGCCGCCTCCTTCGCGCGCCCGCCCGCACCGCGACGATAGGTCCCCGATGCCGCATCATATACGGCATCGTGGTACATAATTTCCTCAATATCCTTTTTCAGCTCCAGCAATCTTCTTGAATAAATGCTGCCGCCCGTTGAGGACATAGCCATTTTGATTTTCGGCTCAATCTTCGCCTGCTCGCTTTCCTTTAAGTCGATTTTAAAGGCAATAAAATAGTTGAATTCCGGATTTTTCAGCTCCTCCGGTGTTCTGATTGCATCAACCGCCATAGCACGCTCCCCTTATCTGAGTGTTGTCGTAGAAACCTCGGTTGCAATACTCGTCGCAACCTCCTTGAATACCGTGGTCAGCTGGCTGAGGTCGACCTTCTTGCCCCGGTTGCTCGAAATTCTGTCAAGGAATGCCTGGTCTGCTTCACCGATGCCGATGCCGTAAATAATCATGCCCTCGCTCTTGGCCCTGTCGGCAGCGGTCGTTTCAGAGGACTGATTGCCCCACACGCCGTCAGTAAGCACAACAAGAATCTTATGCCCCTCCCGACGGTAAAGGCCCCTTGCCTCGGTAATCGGCTTCGCATCGGTACCGTAGCCCACCTCGCCGACCGTAATGCTGCGGATCGCAGAGGAAATTTGTCCCTTATTACTCGAATCAACGCATACCTTTTTAATCTGATCACCGAAGGAGAGAACCGTGATATGCGTATGATTCAGGTCAAACTCGTGTATGAAATCCTGCGCCGAGGACTTTGCCTGACCGATGCGGTTGCCGCCCATACTGCCCGAGCTATCGATCGCAAGCACAATTTCCACGCAAGCGGCACGGCGTGCGGCCTCCTCTGCCTCCTCCTTCTCGCGCTTCAGGCGTGCAATAATCTCATCAATGCTCTCGGTCACCGCTTCCTTCGTGGCGGTCAGCCGACTGCCGTCGGCAAGATTGGCATTGACCTCCACAACACCGTTGCTGTTATACAAAAAGTTAACACTGAGCTGTGATTTACTGCCCTGGGGCATACCCGTGATGACGTATTTGCCGAGAATATCGCAATCATAAGGATCACGGGATTCACCCTGCATCACGTAAACCTCAAGTGCCTTGCCTGCAAAGGTATACTGTCTGCTGAATACCTGGTTGATATAGCTGTTTTTCTTGATAATTATGCTGTTTATGTAGGATTTTTCGTCGCTCGACAATGCCAGCATACCAAGGCTGTGTGAGGTAATATCGCGGATTTCGCTATTGGAAATCGTCAGCGTCATCGCAGGCGCCTTCGCGGCACCGCCGCCCGTAAAGGCGCTTGCCGCGCCCTGGGTAAGCGAGCCTGCCCTGATTTGTATGGTCTGGCTGACGCAAAGCTCCGCCTGCATGGCAGCACCTGTGGCCACAATGGTATCCACGTTAATATCCTTGGTGATGGGGGGCTTGCCGTATTCGGCAATAATCATATCCCTGACCTGAGGCATTCTGGTAGAGCCGCCGACAAGCACGACCTCGTCAATATCCGCCCAACCGAATTCTCTGCCCCTCGCCTCGCCAATCTCTGCGAAGCTGTTGCGAATCAGCATCAGCGTTTCCTCCAGCAGCACGCGGGACATATCGTCAAAATATTCCTTGGTTACCTCGTACTTGCCCGTCAGCCCCTCGCATTGCATCATAATTGTGGTAGCGGAAACCTGCGACAGGCGCTTTTTGGCCTCCTCGCACTTGACCTGCAGCTCCTTATAATCCTCGGGATGATCCTCGATGCTGACGTCATAATCGGCGTAAAAGCGCTCCTGCACGTAATCGATGAGAATCGCATCCCAGTTCTTACCGCCAAGCTCGTGGTTGCCGTTGGTGGCAAGCACATCAATCTGCGTGCCGTTCACGTGTGCGATGGTAATATCAAAGGTACCGCCGCCCAGGTCGTAAACAAGAACGTTCTTCTCCTTCCCCGCCGTCAGTCCATAAGCGATAATGGCGGCAGTCGGCTCGTTGATGATCTT
>JAZOSC010000175.1:0-2365 GCA_045656925.1 Eubacteriales bacterium
GGCCGCGTGCTTGGCGTCACCGCCATGGACACGACACTGGAGGGCGCCATTAAAAAGGCGTATGCCCGTGTAAGTGAGGTACATTTTGACAATGCATTTTATCGCCACGACATCGGCAAGCGTGCCATGGCGGCTTTGAGAGAGGAGTAATGGCATGGTTTACAGAGTATATGTAGAGAAAAAGGCAGAGCTCGCGCATGAGGCAAATGGCCTCTTTAACGAGCTGTCCACTCTCGTCGGCATCAAGGCGCTCACGGGTGTGCGCGTCGTCAACCGTTATGACGTGGAGAATATTGAGGGGGCACTTTTTGAGCAGGCCGTCCGCACCATCTTTTCCGAGCCGCAGCTGGATATCGTCACCACCGAGCTTGACGCGCAGGGCGGTACCGTCTTTGCCGTAGAGCCGCTGCCCGGTCAGTTTGACCAGCGCGCCGATTCCGCTGCACAATGTATTCAGCTGCAAAGCCGGGGCGAGCGTCCTACCGTGCGCTCTGCGAAAGTGTATATCCTTTCAGGCGAGCTTTCGGATGCTGACGTGGCTGCAGTCAAGAAGTTTGTGATCAACGCCGTCGAGAGCCGCGAGGCAACGCTCGATAAGCCCGAAACACTCGCCGTAGAGTACGCAGTGCCCGGCAAGGTTGCCGTGGTTGAGGGCTTTATCACGCTTGACGGGGCAGGCCTTGCAGAGCTGCTTGATAAGCTCGGCCTTGCCATGGATATTGATGACCTTACATTCCTGCAGACCTACTTCCGTGACGAGGAAAAGCGCGATCCCACAATCACCGAGATTCGCGTGGTGGATACATACTGGTCTGACCACTGCCGTCACACCACCTTCTCGACGCATATTGACGATGTTCGCATCGACGATCCCGCAGTGGCAGCGGCTTACGAGCGTTATCTTGCCGCACGTGTTGAGGTGTACGGTGAGGAGCGCGCCGCAAAGCGTCCCCAGACGCTGATGGATATTGCGACCATTGGTGCCAAAACGCTCAAAAAACGCGGTCTTCTTCCTGAGCTTGATGAGAGCGAGGAGATTAATGCCTGCTCGATTCACGTTACCGCGAAGGTTGACGGTGAGGAGCAGGATTGGCTGCTGATGTTCAAGAACGAAACCCATAACCACCCCACGGAGATTGAGCCTTTTGGCGGTGCCGCAACCTGTATTGGCGGCTGTATCCGCGATCCGCTTTCGGGCCGCGCTTACGTTCATCAGGCAATGCGCGTCACGGGTGGCGGTGATCCCCGTCGCGCACTTTCTGAAACCCTGCCCGGCAAGCTGCCGCAGCGCAAAATCGCGCAGACTGCTGCTGCAGGCTATTCCTCCTACGGCAACCAGATCGGTCTTGCAACGGGACACGTGGCAGAGGTTTATCACGAGGGCTTCGTTGCCAAGCGCATGGAGTGCGGCGCGGTTGTTGCCGCGGCACCTGCCTATAACGTCCGCCGTGAGCGTCCTGCCCCCGGTGACGTCGTTATTCTGCTGGGCGGTCGCACCGGTCGCGACGGCATCGGCGGTGCAACAGGCTCGTCCAAGAGTCATAATATGAAGTCGCTTACGACCATGGCTTCCGAGGTGCAGAAGGGTAATGCGCCCGAGGAAAGAAAGATTCAGCGCCTGTTCCGTAACCCCGAGGTGACGCGTCTTGTCAAGCGCTGCAACGATTTTGGTGCAGGCGGTGTATCCGTTGCCATCGGTGAGCTTGCTGACGGTCTTGCCATTGACCTTGATGCAGTCCGCAAGAAATATGACGGTCTTGACGGCACCGAGCTTGCAATTTCCGAGTCGCAGGAGCGTATGGCCGTCGTGGTTGCCGCAGAGGATGCAGATAAGTTTATCGCACTTGCAGAGGGTGAAAATCTGGAGGCATATCGCGTTGCAGTCGTTACCGAGGCGGCGCGTATGGTAATGACCTGGAAGGGCGATACCGTTGCCGATCTTTCCCGTGCCTTCCTCAATACCAACGGCGCAGATAAGCATACCAAGGTAGCCGTCACCGAGAAGGACCTTACTGTTCTTTCCCGTGCCATGTATGCTTCGCTTCGCGAGATGGCGGGTGACCTCAAAACTGCCAGCCGTCGCGGACTTGTCGAGCGCTTTGACAGCACCATCGGTGCAGGCTCTGTTACCATGCCCTTTGGCGGCAAGACACAGCGCACCCCTGCACAGTCGATGGCGGCACTCCTGCCTGTATTGCCCGGTCAGACGACTGAGCAGGCAAGCGTCTTTGCCTACGCGTTTGATCCTGATATGATGAGTGTTGATCCCTACACGGGCGCACACGCCGCAGTATATCACTCGATGGCCAAGCTGGTTGCCGCAGGCTGTGATTATGGCAAGGCCTACCTTACCTTCCAGGAGTTC
>JAZOSC010000176.1:0-4993 GCA_045656925.1 Eubacteriales bacterium
CTCCTTAAGGGGTACGGGGGGTGCGGCATTGATGTTCACCTTGTTGTAAAGCCAACGCTCACCGTCATCCTCGATACCGAGGTTGGTCAGCAGATCCTCAAAATCCATAAACAGATATTTGAGATACTTTTTCAGCTCCTCCTCGGTCATCTCGCGCTCTGCCAAATCGCGCAGCGCCTTCAGGCAATCCTCACGGTATGCAATCACATTCAGCGCAATCGACTTGAAGGCCCCTTCCGCAAAGCCCGTCCGATACGCATCCAGCTGCTTGGCAAGCTTGCCGATGTTGTCGTCCTTCTCCTTTACACGCTTGAGCTGCGCCATTACGGTTGCATTATGCGCGTAAATGAGCTTTTGCACTGCTGCAAGCAGAGATGGCTCATCGGGCTGCGGGTCCTCCTCAGCCTCTGCTGCAGCTTCGGAAGCGGGCGCCTCCTCTGCCTCAGTTCCCGTAGCATCCTCACTGACGGGTGCAGCCTCCACCTCCTGCTGCGGTGCGGGCGTTACGTCAGCATCGGCCTCAGAGAGTATAGGCGCCTGCTCAACCGCCTCCGCGACAGGCGGCTCTGAGGACTCTGCCGGGCGGTCCGGGAACGGCTTATCGCCGTCAATCATGCCCTGTGCAAATTCTTCCATGTTATCACCTCACATTTTTCCTTTCAGCGCATATTATTGCACGCACAAACGCGACCTAATGCAATAATATATACTTATTAGGTATTTTATCACGCATTATATAAAATGTCAACATAATTCTCGCATATTATTGCGGTATAGTTGCAATTTTTTGCAAGCTCCGCACACATTTTCTCTTTTCCCGACAAGCACACCGTTGCTTTTGACTGAAAATCCTTCACAGGACCTCGGCAAAAGGAGGGCTGTCCGCAAAAAAGTGCGGGAATCTCCTCTCAAAATCATAAAATAACGCAGACGTAGTGGGAAAACCGTGACACACCGTACCGATATCCGTCCGGTCAGTCGATTGACATCGGGCGGAAGCTTTTACAATACGGTGGGAAATCCCTTGCCTTTTTTTGAAGCATCGGATATAATGGGAATGGTGAAATATCGGAGTGAGGAGATGCTACACATGACTTATACCTACATCACAAACGGCAAAATTGTGTTACCCGATTCCGTGCTCCTTGGGAAGGCACTTGCGTTTGATACCGAGAACGGGAAAATTATCGGCGTAACGGACAGAGTGCCCACAGGTGCCGACTGCATCAACGCAGAAGGCAATTATATCGCACCGGGGCTTGTTGACCTTCACATTCACGGCTATCTGAACGAGGACGCATCGGACGGCAACGCAGCAGGACTTAAAAAGATTGCCTGCGGCATCATCAAGAACGGCGTGACCGCATTTCTGCCCACCACCATAACAACCTCAAAGCCCACGCTGCTTGCGGCATTTGACACCGCACGCAGCCTGAAGGCCGAGAGCAGATGCTGGGACGGTGCGGAAATTCTGGGTGTACACGCAGAAGGCCCGTTTATCAATCCCGACAAAAAGGGTGCCCATCAGGGGGAATATATTCTCCCGCCCGACGCTGACTTTTTGTTGGCGCACGCTGACATCATCTCCTTGGTTACCCTTGCGCCTGAAATGGACAGGAATCATGCCTGCATCAAGCGTCTGGCCGCCGAATCCGACATGCTCATCTCGATGGGACACACCAACGCAGATTTTGACGAAATCATGTCTGCGATACACGACGGCGCGCATCACGTAACCCACCTTTTCAACACCATGTCCCCCTTAACACACCGCAGCCCCGGTGCCGTTGGCGCCGCACTCGCCGCTAAAGACGTTTCTGTTGAGGTGATTGCAGACACGCTCCACATTCACCCTGCGCTCTACAGCATTCTTGCCAAGCTAAAGGGCAATAAAATGATTCTGGTTACAGATTGCGTACGCGCAGGCGGCATGCCCGACGGCACCTACACGCTGGGCGGTCAGCCCATCTGTCTGCAGGGTATTGCCTGCCGCCTTGCGGACGGCACCGTTGCAGGCAGCGTCCTGCAGCTCAACCGCGCCGTCAAAAACGTGCTTGACCACACCGACCTGCCTGTCCACACCGTTTTTCATATGGCATCGCTGAATCCCGCTACCGCGATTGGCAGGGCTGACCGCATCGGCTCGCTGGAGACAGGCAAGGATGCTGACATCATTATTGCAGATGACGGTATCAATATTATCAGAACCGTTAAAAAAGGAAAAACCGTCTATCTGGCTTAAGGAACCTCCGAAACAGCTTTTGAAATTCCCCTGCACGCATAGTCCCACCGCGGGCTTCTTTCGGATAAAATGCAAAAAAAGCCAACCCGTAGGGTGGCTTTTTTTGCTATTACGTTTGATTATTCCCTCCATGACGCTTGATTGCGTGACGGCGGAAAATATATTTTCTGAAAAGCGCAATATTCAGAACGATGAAAAATACCACAAAAATAATCAGTGTCAGAATCGGGCGCACCGGGGCAAGAGTTGCCAGAAACATCATGGGGAAGCCCAGCACAATCGCAGGGAAATTCTGATACACCATATTATCAGAGGCGGGCGTTTTGAAGTTCCCGTCAATCTCACGCAGCAAAATAGTTCCCGTGCTGGCGGTTCCCGTCAGCATACCATACATCATCAAAAACTGCTCCTCTGCATAATCAGGGAACAGCGCCTTGGCCACGAAACGGTTATAAGCATAGGTAATCACCGCACCCACAACACCGAGAATCAGTAGAATACCCCAATACTGCTCAAGCGTATCCAGACGAATGGCGGCAACACCCGCCACCACCATAATATCAAAGAAGAAATTGCTGGCGCGCGTCATCAGGAAATTGTTGGTATATCTCTTTTTCACAACGCCATGGCGGCGCAGGAAATTGAGGGAGACCTTAATCAGCGTAGCAGTCAGCACGCCCAGCAGGAAATTGAAGCCGTAAATCACCGAGCGCATACCGGGGAGAAGCGTGCCGAGGCCCAGCATGATCAGATAAGCTGCCATATAAGCCACCAGAATCAGCGCGATCTGCACCGTCATCTTATCCATGCTCTCCTGCATTGGAATCTCGCCGTTAGACTCAATCTTATCGGTGTACAGACTGCCATCCTCACGCCACGATGCGCGAAGCTTACCGCGATGCTTCATAATATTCAAATGCATTACACCGCCAAGCGCAGCCGACATAAAGCCAAGGGCTGCAATCGCAAGGCCAAAGCTCTTTCCGCCAATGAAGCCGTGGTCAAGCTCGTAAATATTGCCATAGTTCATCGCCTGTCCCGTGCCCTGACCATAGCCGAAGGGCAGCAGCGTGCCTGCGGCAGGGAAAAAGTCGGTCACGATCATCGCAATAATCAGCGTAATGCCCAGGCCAAAGATGCCCTGTAACAGATAAGTTGCAACCGTGGTAATGCCTGTATTAGCGATCTCACTTGTACGCTGCTTGTTGAGCTTAGCACCCGTGGTTTTGAAGGAAGAAGCAATAAAGCCCAGTGCCAGTGCATGATATGTAATCACCTCAAGGTTTGCGGTACCGTTAAAATTAAAGGCCGCCGTATCAAACATCACCTCGCCCGTAAAGGCCTTGAAAACAGCCGCTACAATCAGCAAAATTGCGCCGCCCAGCACCGAGGTGGGAATCAGCGATTGCTGTAACAGAGGAATGGTTTTTTTGATGACGTTACCCACCAAAAGGCTACCAAGCAGCACCGAAAATAAAAGCATCCAGCCCCATACACTATAATCCCAAAAAGATTCCATTTTCTACCCCTTTCAAAACACTCAAATGCTTGTGATACAGATGCACATATTTGATTGCATTAAAGCGTTTGTTGCCTTTGATCTGAAAAATTTTATCGCCGTAATAAATATCAAGCTTGTTTTTGCCAAGCACTGTGACAGCAGCAAGATCATCAAATGCATAGCGCTGTGTGACACCCTCAAACGAAAGTGCCATACCGTTCCCCCACAGAGTAAGTGTGGCCGATTTTGAAATGACGATCTTTTTCTGATACGGTATGACCTCACGCAGCTCTACCGTTTCCGTATACAGGGGTTTATCGCAAAGCGCAGTCAGGTCAGCACCTCTGATATATTCGCTTTGATAATCGTACCAATCTGCCACAAATCTGAAGGGCAGGTCAAAGCCGACGCCCTGCAGCTCCTTGGTAGGCAGATATTTCACCTGCCGCCCACAGCGCAGGCAGGTCAGCGTGTCCCGATGACTTTCGAATTCCGAAAGCCCGCAGAAGGGACAGACATAAAGCGCGCGCTCCAGATATTCTGCGCGTTTCCTATGACGAAAGGTGCCGTCCACCGCCGCCTCATCTACATAAAGCTCCTTTTTGATGATTTCAAACAACGCATCATCGCTCATCGTGCAATAGTCCTCAGGAGCAATTACCCGGGATACATAGGCCTGCATTCTGCCGCGACGCACCACGTCACTCCATCTGGGATGCACGCCATAGCCACCCTCAATACGGTAAAGCACGATGGGCATACCCAGTTTTTTTGCCAGAGGCACGATAGAAGGACTCATATACTCGGTTCTGCCACTATACGTGCGATTCCCCTCGGGAGCAATCGCAATGGTTCCACCCTCCTTGGCAACGCGCATACAGTTGAGAATCGCCTTCAGGTCTGTCGTTTGCTTTTTAATCGGAATAGGGGCAACCAGATACCGAATAAGCGAGGAAAGCCAGCCGTTTGAAAACAGATCCTCGCTTGCCAGATAATAAACGGGGCCCTTAAAGGACATACCCACAATAAACTGGTCAAATGCAGTCTGATGATTCATCAGCACCAGATAGGGGCGCTTCTCCTGCTCGCGGAAGCGCTTGATACGCACACGATATCGCAAGCGCACAAAAACACCAAGCGTAGCAAAGAGCAGATTCCGCACCACGCGGTGCCTGAACCTCAGCCACTTTTTCTTTTTTGGATTTTTCTTTTCCATATGCAATACCGCCGCATGTAGATTTTATACCTAT
>JAZOSC010000177.1:0-2457 GCA_045656925.1 Eubacteriales bacterium
TACGGGCAAAATCTTTCACTTGCCGTACTGACTGCCACCTTATTTGCAAAGTTCTTTTTGAACAATTAAAAACGGCACCGCAGCGGTGCCGTTTTGATTTAATTCCATAGCCCGTCTAGAGTCCTGCGTCTTCGGCGACTGCGTACGGCAAGGAATATGCCGATACCAACAGATCCGCCCAAGATCACGCCTGCCGTAATAATAATGGCAACACCAATGGGACTTTCGATCTTAAGCTCCTCCCAAAGCTCATTGACAAGCATGAGTTGCTCCTCGGGAAGGTTGTCATAAAGCTCAAGCGGTACATTTTCGGTGCCGTACAGAATCTCTATCGCATCAGGGTGAATCTCCTCCATCGCAGCAATATAATCGGCATCTGTAAACACCTGACGGTTGGGAGATGCATAGCACATATACTCCGCATTTGCAATCGCAATCTCCTTACTGAGCATAAAGTTGATATAACGCTCTGCCACCAAGGGGTTTTCGCTGCAGGTAGGCACGCACATAGCGTCCACAAATACGTTGGTACCCTCCTTGGGATAAGAAAAGGCAAGATCGGGATTATCCGCATACATGGTAAAGAAATCACCTGCATAATACGGCGCAATTGCGGCGGAGCCACTCTTCATCTTATTGAAGATTTCGTCCATCACGTAGCTCTGAATCAAGGGCTTTTGTGCCATCAGGTCGGCAAGCGCCGCGCGCCATTCTGCCTCGTTATCGGTGTTGATGCTGTAGCCACGCCTGCAAAGCGCGGTCATAAAGGCGTCACGGGAGTTATTGAATTGCAGAATATTCCCCGCATATTTTTCGTTCCATAAAAGCTCCCATGTACCGATATCGGCGGCATCCACCATTGTGGTATTATAAATAATACCGACGGTGCCATAGGTATAAGGCACGGAGTAACGCTTTTCGGGATCGTAAGACGGCACGCCATCGTCAAACATTACCGAATAATCAATCTCGCTCACAAGCGGAATATTCTCATAATTGAGGGGGCGCAGCATGCCTTCCTTGATCATACGGGCAATCATATAATCCGAGGGCACCACAACGTCATATTTAGAGGCGCCGCCCGACAGCTTGGCGTACATATCCTCATTAGAGGAATAGGTGGAATAATTGACCTTTACGCGCACACCGTATGTCTGCTCGTACCATGCTTCAAATTCAGCATTACTGTCAAGCGAGCCCTCGCTGCCATCGGAAATATACTCACCCCAGTTGTAAACGTAAAGTGTGATTTCCTCCTTGCTGTCACAGGCAGAAAAAAGGGGCAACAGCAAAGCAAGCAAGGCAAAAGACAGGCACAAAACAACAATCCGTTTCATTTCACGCCCTCCTTTTACGACTGCGGCGATCACCGATGCTGCCCGCAAAATTGACGACCAGCAAAAGTGCAAGAATGGTCACGATAATCAATGTACAAAGCGCGTACATGCTGTACTTGACCTCATGCGCGGTCTGATTGTAAATATACAGCGGCAACGTCTGAAAATCAGGGGAGCTGACGAAATGGCTGATCACGAAATCATCCAGTGACAAGGTAAATGCCATCACCAGGCCTGAAAAAATACCGGGGACAATGGCGGGCAGCTCCACCTTGAAAAAGCTTTGTGCGGGCGTGCAGCCAAGGTCTAGCGCCGCCTCGCGCAGGCTTTTATCAAACTGCTTGAAGCGGGGCAGCACCGAGAGAATCACGTAAGGCAGACTAAAGGTGGTATGTGCAATCAGCATTGTCCACTTACCGAGAATATCGGAAAGCCCCAGCGCACCTGCGACAGCCACGAAAAGCAGCATCATGCTGACACCCGTCACAATATCGGGGTTCATCATCGGGATATTGGTAACGGAATTTACCGCCCCCTTCAAGTAGCGATTCCGCATACGGTCAAGTCCCAGCGCGGCAAAGGTACCAATGGCCGTGGCAAGCACACTTGAGGTGAGTGCCAGAAGCAAGGAATTTTTCAATGCCTGCAGTGCAACCTGATCGCGGAAAAATTCCGCGTACCAACGCAGAGAAAAGCCCGTAAATGTGGAAAGGGAGCCTCCCTCATTGAAGGAAAAGACGACAAGCAGTAAAATCGGCGCATACAGCAACGCAAAAATGATCCAGAGATAGGCACGCGAGAGAATCTTCATATGATCATCTCCTCTCCGTCACCGTCCGAAAAGCGGTTCATAACTGCAATGGAAATGAGAATGAGAATCATCATCACAAGCGAAATTGCCGCACCCACATGATATGTAGTGGCATATTTGAACTGTCTTTCAATGGTATCGCCGATCAGATCAAAGTTGCCGCCGCCGAGCTTCTGCGAAATATAGAAGGTGGAAATTGAGGGCACAAATACCATCGTAATGCCCGATACAATACCGGGCACGGTCAGGGGAAGCGTCACGCGGAACAGCGTCTGCACACCGTTACAGCCAAGATCGGCCGCCGCCTCC
>JAZOSC010000178.1:0-11706 GCA_045656925.1 Eubacteriales bacterium
ACCTCCTCGCCGCAATTTACCGCAGCATACACGGCAAGATTGCCGCCCTTGGAATGTCCGCCCACGAATATGCGGCGCAACGGATAGGCCGCCGCCACAGCGGAAAGATAGCGCTTGGCCTCAAGCTGTGCGGGTACAGGACATTCATAGCTCATGCGGAAGTCCTCCTTCCAACCAATGAGCGTATCATCCGTGCCGCGAAATGCCACAAACAGATTCTGCCCCGGCAGCAAAAAGCTGATGGCGGCGAACTGCATTCCCGTCTGGCGGTCAAGCACGGTCTGCGCGGCCAGCACGCGAAGCGAGCCATAGCGTGCCGAATCCGCAAGCAGGCGAAGCAATCGCTCATGCTTAGATTCAAAGCCGGGCCTCTGTACGGCAGGACGCGCAAAATAAGCCTTTGCCATATCGACAAGCCTCACGGGCTCCTCATGCGGCTCACGCGGCACAAGCCCCTCAAAATTCATATATGCAACCATGGAAAAGACCAGTGCATCAGCAGGACAAAGAGAGGCATTCCCAAAGGTCAGGTCGCCTCGCCATGCCAGATAATCAAACAAATTACTCATCATGCCCTCCTTTTCCGAGTATATGCGACAGCCCCGTACCTTGCTGTCGCCATCGCTTTTCTCCATCATACCAAAAAGGGCACGGAATGTCAAGATTCCGACGCCCTTTTACACTTGGTAATTCACACCGTTAGCGGCTCTTTTGGCGTTTTCCGCCCTGTGCCTGCTTCCCCCTCGTCATCGCGGCGCCGCCATCACGCTTTTTGCTGTGCTTTGCGGTCTGCTTGCTTGCAGATGCCGCCTGCTTGCGGCGTGTACATGCCGACGAGGAGCCACCCCGCCCCGTGCGCTTCGGCGCGGCAGCAGCGCCCTGTCCGTTCATAGGGGCGCGCACACCGCTCTGCGGACGAACCAGACAAGAGGGGGCCGTGCCGATCAAATCCTCACGCCCTGCCGCGCGGAGCGCTGCGCGCACCGCATCGGCATTCTGCGGACGGTTAAACTGTAAAAGCGCGCGCTGCTGCTGCTTTTCGTGATAGTCACGGGGAACATATACGGGCTTCATGGTAAGCGGATCAAGCCCCGTATAAAACATAACGGTTGATGCCGTGCCGGGCGTAGGATAAAAATCCTGCACCTGCTCGGGCGCGTAGCGGTCGCGTTTCAGACATTCGGCAAGCGTTACCGCATCCGAAAGACGGCTGCCCGGGTGGCTTGACATCAGATACGGTACAAGATATTGCTCCTTGCCCATTTCCTTTGTCAGTGCGAAGAAGCGACGCCGAAAGGCCTCAAACACGTCAAAATGCGGCTTGCCCATCGCATCCAGCACGGCAGGCGCACAATGCTCGGGGGCAACCTTCAGCTGACCGCTGATATGGTCGCGAACCAGCTTTTTAAAGAAGCTTTCATCGGGATCTGCCAACAGATAATCAAAGCGAATGCCCGAACGGATAAAAACCTTTTTCACCCCCGGTATGGCCTCAATCTCTGTCAGAAGCGCAATATACTCACGGTGGTCAACCTTGAGATTTTTGCAGGGCGTAGGAGCCAGGCACTTGCGATGGGTGCAAACACCCGTTTTTAACTGCTTATCGCAGGCGGGGGCGCGGAAGTTTGCAGTAGGGCCGCCAACATCATGAATATAGCCCTTGAAATCGGGCATTTCCACAATTTTTTTACACTCTGCCACAACGCTTTCGATACTGCGTGAGCGCACTGTTCTTCCCTGATGAAAGGCAAGCGCGCAAAAATTGCACGCACCGAAGCAGCCGCGGTTGTGCGTCACTGAAAAGCGCACCTCCTCAATAGCAGGCACACCGCCCTCCTCTTTATACATCGGGTGATATGTACGCATATAGGGCAGCGCATATACACGGTCAAGCTCCGCACGCTCCAAGGGCGGCATCGGCGGATTTTGCACCAGCATTTTGGTATCGTAATACTCTACAATCGCCTTACCGCTGATGGCATCCTGATTACGGTATTGCACACCAAAGGCCTCGGCCAGGCGACGCTTATCTGTCTTCAGCTCGTTATAGTCAAAGGCCGCTGCCACGGGATACTGTATTCTTTCCTCGCGCGATGCAAGGTAGACCGTGCCGCGCACGTCACGTATCTTCTTGACAGGCACACCGCGTGCAAGCAGCTCTGCAATACGCAGGAGAATATTTTCCCCCATTCCGTAGGTTAAAATATCGGCACGTGCATCCACCAGCACCGACCGACGCACCTTATCATCCCAATAATCATAATGTGCAAAGCGACGAAGCGATGCCTCCAGCCCGCCGATGACAATCGGGACGTCCCCAAAGGCCTCGCGGATACGGTTACAGTAAACGATCACCGCGCGATCGGGACGCTTCCCCGCCTTGCCGCCGGGGGAATAATAGTCGGTCGAGCGCTTTTTCTTTGCGGCGGTATAATGCGCCACCATGCTATCAATATTGCCTGCCGTAACAAGAAAGCCCAGACGCGGTCTGCCAAATTCGGTAAAGGCCTTCGCACTCCTGTAATCGGGTTGCGAAAGAATTGCCACGCGGTAGCCGGCCACCTCCAGCACACGGGAGATAATGGCAACGCCAAACGAGGGGTGATCCACATAGGCATCGCCCGTCACATATACAAAATCGGGGGCGTCCCATCCTCTTGCAGCCATATCGGCCCGACAAACCGGCAAAAAGCCCTGCTCCTTCATACCCCTCTCCTTTCTCCTTTAATCTTCTGTTTTTTCTACCCCGTCTGCCGTTTTTTCGCAGATTTTGTCAGTATCTCGGTCAGATAGGTGTCGGGGGAAATTAAAATTTCGCAATCGCCATCGTAATTGGTGACCGACAGCACCAGCCCGCTGTCAGGGCGCATGTCGGGGTGATAGGTGAAGCGACGCATTTCCCTGGGTAACGCGCGATTGGCCGCATCAAGCGGCTTAGCCGCAGTAATCTCGGAAAGCGCCACACGGCAAACAAGCTGCATTCTGGCGCCGCCGCGATAGCTGAACACCTCAAAATCCACCGTGCCGTCCTCGCGCTCGCGCAAGCGGTAAAGATACTGCACCACGAGATAACGGGCGGTAATCTGAATAACGGGAATTAGCAGACAAAGTCCCACGCATTGCAGAATAAACGGATAGGCAGGCAGCAATGCCGCGCCTGCAAAGGCAATCAGCGATGCCAGCAGCAGCAGTGCCGTGGCAAGCCTTGCCTTACCGTTGCTGCGCGGCGGTCTGTACTCGTAAATCATCATTCTCACTCTCCGAGCGCACGGCGGTCGCGTGCAGTCAGCTTCACGGTCTGCCAGACCTCCTCATGATGATAAAGCCTGAGCGTTCCGTAGGCCGCTTTCGTGTAATCAATATCATCCTCATAGTAAATATCGAAAAATACGGTAATCGTTTCAGGCGACACGGTCACGCCGTCAAAGGTATAACAGAAATAAGTATAAAGCGCAGTGGTCATGACGGTATACGAGGTGGGTGCCACGCGTGTTTTCCCCAGCGACTCGCTCCCATCTACATTATCGCTTTTATCGTCGGGGGTGAGGTCATAGACGCTGACCAGCGATACGTCAAAAATCTCCTCACCGCGCGGCGGACGCTCGGCAAGCCCGTATTTCTCCGCCGTATATTTCAAGGTGCTGTTATTATAACGGAAAACAACCTGCACCTGATTGGCTTCGGGAATAAAAACGAAGCGCGGGACGGCAAAATAGCCGTAGTTTTCCTCGGTGCGCGTGTGCGTGCTCTGCTCCTGTGTCAGAAGCTTGAGCTCATCACCGTACGCGGCATAGGCCGCCTTCAGGGCATCGTTTTGGGAAAGCGCCTTCATCTCCTTGGGAAGAATACCCGAAAAATAAATGCGCCACAGCAAAAATGCGGTCATCAGAAAAATGCCGAAGCCAAGAAGCCAATAAAGCGCCTTGCCCGCAATCCACAAATAAAAGCTTTTTCTCGGTTTTGCCATACTTTACCTTTCTTTACAGGGTTGCCTGTTTTTTAATCTTACGCAGGGTGTGCATCACGTCGTTGCCCCCTCTGCCGAAGTAATCGTGCAATCGCTTATATTCGGCATAAAGCCTGTCGTAAGCCGCCCTGTTTGCTGCATTTGGGCTGTAAACGGTATCACTAACCTGCGACATCGCAGGAATTGCTGCGGCAAACGAGGGATAAACACCTGCCGCCACAGCGGCGTTGACGGCAGCGCCTAATGCGGGCGCCTCGCCTGTTGCCGCGATGCGAATGGGTATTCCCAGCACGTCTGCAAAAAGCTGCATCGTAAAGGAATCCTTCCGTGCAATTCCGCCGGCTGCAACCAGCGCATCTGCTTTCACGCCCGCCGTGCGAAGGGTATCAAAAATATTGCGCGTGGCAAAGGCAGCCGCCTCAATGAGTGCACGCATCAGGTCCTCAGGCGCCGTGCCGAGCGTCAGGCCCACAAACATACCCGACAAATCGGAATCAATCAGCACACTGCGGTTGCCGTTAAGCCAGCCGAGCGCCAGCACTCCGCTTTCACCGGGCGCCCTTTTTGCCGCCTTCTCAATCAGAAGCTTCAGCATAGAAATGCCGCGCGCCTCCGCCTCTCTCACATATAAGGGCGAGGTCAGGCCATCTGCTGCATAAGCAAAAAGGTCGCCGAAGCAGCAAAGCCCTGCCTCATAGCCGACAAAGCCCGGTACAACACCGTCAAGCACTCTGCCACAGATACCGTCCACGCGGCGCATCTCCTCGCCAAGAACATAGAAGCAAGCAGAGGTGCCGAATACACCGAAGGCATCGCCCGCCCGACAGGTATCAAGCGAAAATGCCGCTACGTGTGCATCAGGCGTCGCCGTAGCCACCGCGGTGCCTGCGGCAAGGCCGAAGCGCGCCGCCGCACGGGGTGTGACAAAGCCGACCGCCTCTCCCGCCTTTTTAATCGGGTAGGGGAGCTTATCGCGCACCACATGACGCAATCTTTCGTCCACAGCAGCAAAAAACGCCTCGGAGGGGTAACCCGTGTCTGCACTGTACTGACACTTATATGCGGCATACTGATAGCCCATTGTCGCCACACCCGTCAGCTGACGGGTGATAAAATCGCCTGCCTCCATGAATGCGGCAGCCGCCCCATACACGTGGGGAGCCTCGGCAAGTGTCTGATAGATCTTGGGGAACATGAATTCCGAGGATACCGCACCGCCCGTCAGGTCAAGCCATTCCTCACCCCGCGCGCGTGCCACCGCGTTGATGCGCTCGGCATACGGGGCGGCAGCGTGGTGCTTCCACATCTTCACGTATGCCTGCGGCTCGTCTGCGAAACGCGCATCAAAGCAAAGAGGATTTCCCACGCCATCCACAGGGAGCATTGAGCAGCAGGTAAAATCAATGCCGATGCCGACAACCTCCGCAGGAGAAACGCCTGCCGCACGCATCACGGCAGGCAATACCGTTTCAAGCCCCAGCAGATAATCGGCTGGGTCCTGCAGGGCATACTCGGGTGGCAGTGGCTTGCCACTCGCGGCAAGCACCGTATCCATCACACCGTGCGGATACACCATCGATTCACTTGCCAGCACGCGCCCCATGCCCGTATCTGCCAGCACCGCGCGGCAGGAAAGCGAGCCGAAATCAACCCCGATGGTATAAGTTCCCATATCTGCCTCCGTCCATGCCTGAAATATATAAATATATTGTATAACAAAGCAGAGAAAATGTCAAATGATTTCTTTGTGAATAGCCCGAATACCACCGCTTGGTAGAATTTACCTGCCCAACGGGGTGCGATTTTATGCTAAAATAGAGGAGCCTTGCCGCAAACAACCGAAAAAGGAGGCTACTATGAAAAAGCCAATCGCGGCCATTCTGGCCATCACACTTCTCACTTGTCTGCTCACTCTGCCGCTTGCCGCCCTGACACCAAGGTACACCGTCACGGGTGCATACAAATCCTCTACATATCACAGCAACGTTCAGAAAATCACCAAAACAGGCGACAAAGCACTTGACACCGTGGCAGCCGCCCTTTCCCAATTAAACTACCACGAGGGGAACAGCACCGCCGACTTTGGCGGCAAAAACACGGGCGGAAGCAAAAATTATACCGAGTATAACCGCTATATCGGCACTGTTGGCGGCACATATTCCTACGCATGGTGTGCGGCGTTTGTCACCTGGTGCCTGGATATGGCAGGGGCAATCAACGCCGCGGGAGGCGCCTTTACCAGCTGCACGCTCTGGGTAGAGCGCCTGCAGGCCTTGGGACTTTACAGCACGCGCGCATCGGGCTACACACCCAAGCAGGGCGACCTGATTTTCTTTCGCTCGGCAGGCGTCAGCCGCGCCTCTGACCACGTGGGTATTGTGCGCTACGTCAAGGACGGGTACGTTTATACAGTTGAGGGAAATTCCTCAAACAAGGTCACGCTACGCAGCTATAAGCTGACGGATACCTATATCGTCGGCTACGGCAAGCCGAAATACGACGGACAGGCATTAAGTAAAACCGCCGCACAGCTTGAGGATAAGGCGACGGGGCTTTACACCGTCACCTACGATTTTGTCAATCTGCGCGCAGCCGCCAGCGCAAGCTCTGCCAAGCTCGGCTCTCTCGTGCGCGGCACGCTGGTTGAGGTGGAGGCCATCAAGTCAGGCTTCGGCAAAATCACCCACAACGGCAAAACGGCCTATATTTCACTCGACTACGCCGATTTTGTCACTCCCGTCTATTACACCGTAGTCTATACGGCGGAGAATAGCGAAAACGTTCCCGCAAAAAGCTCTTATCTAAGCTTTCAAACCGAAACGGTATCGAAAAGCATCCCACTCCGCGAGGGATATGATTTCTCTCATTGGCAAAGCGCAGAGGGCAAGGAATACCGCGCAGGGGACAAGCTCCCCGCAGGCAGCCATACCCTGACTGCCGTTTTCACGCTGACACCACCCTCTGACCTCGCACCCGAGGCAGGCGGGGGCGATGTGCCCGAGCAAAATGCACCCCCTGCGCTCACCCCCGATACACCCGTTACCGATGGAGAGAGCGTGCCGCCGCAAGCGGTGGAGAGAACTGACGTCGCCGCACGCACCGCAGGCGTTATTTTCGCCGTGCTGATGACTACCGCAGGGCTTATCCTGTATGGCAAAAAGCAACGCATTTCATAAGTGCATATACAGGCTGTTCAGCCAACAAGGCACACGATGTGTGTCTTGTCGGCTTTTTATCTTGTTTTTTATGAATTTACCATAATATTCATTTAATTTTCACATTTTGGTGCTATGATATAATACAGAATTTTTTAAGGAGGCCTACAACGTGCTTTCTCTTTCCAACATCAAAAAGACATATACTGCGGGCGACACGACCGTTACCGCGCTGAAGGGTGTGAGCATTGAATTTCGCAGACACGAGTTTGTATCGATTCTCGGTCCCTCGGGCTGTGGCAAGACCACGCTTCTCAACATTATCGGCGGCCTGGACCGCTATGACAGCGGCGACCTGGTGATTGACGGTCGCTCCACCAAGGAGTACCGCGACGGTGATTGGGACACCTACCGCAACCATTCGGTTGGCTTTGTATTCCAGAGCTACAACCTCATCATGCACCAGACCGTTCTCTCCAACGTAGAGCTTGCACTCACCTTGTCCGGTGTATCTCGCGAGGAGCGACGGGCGCGCGCTGTAAAGGCGCTGGAGCAGGTCGGCCTTGGTGACCAGCTGCACAAGAAGCCCAACCAAATGTCGGGCGGCCAGATGCAGCGCGTGGCAATAGCCCGTGCGCTGGTGAACGACCCCGAAATCATTCTTGCCGACGAGCCGACGGGCGCGCTTGACACCGCCACCAGCGTGCAGATTATGGAGATTTTAAAGAGCATATCCAAGGAAAAGCTCATCATCATGGTCACGCACAACCCCGAAATTGCAGAGCAGTACTCCTCTCGCATCATTCGCTTGCTTGATGGCGAGGTAACCGAGGATACGAACCCCTACACCGCCGAGGCCCCAGCCACCGAGCCTGCCGAGGTCACCGAAACCGCCGAGAAAGCCCCTGGGGAAAAGCCCTGCAAGTGCAAAAAGAAGAAGCAGGGCAAGGGCAAGCGCTCGATGTCCTTCCTTACCGCCCTCTCCCTCTCCTTCAATAACCTGCTGACCAAAAAAACGCGCACACTGCTTGTTTCCTTTGCAGGCAGCATCGGCATCATCGGCATCGCGCTGATTTTAGCCCTTTCAAACGGCGTTAACCTGTTTATCGCAGGTGTGCAGGAGGATACCCTATCCACCTATCCCCTCTCGATCCAGCAATACACGCAGGATATGGCGGCAATGATGGGTGCGATGACGGGTGTCAGTGAGGAAAAGGAATACGACGATAATATGATTCACGTCGACGACTCGCTTGGCAGCATGATGGCAGCGATGAGCGCCACGCAGGAAAACAACCTGGAGGCCTTTAAAAAATATATTGACGCACATTACGACGAGATAAAGCACCTTGTCACCGACATCAAATACACCTACGACTTCAAGCTGCAGATCTTTACCGCAGACGGCAAAACGCAGGTCAACCCCTCTACCGTCTTTGACAACATGGGCGATGCCTTTGCGGGTGTCGGCCAGCTGATGGGCGATATGAGCATCTTCTCGGAGATGATAAACAACCAGGAATTGCTTGACCAACAGTACGAGGTGGTAGCGGGCAGCTGGCCCAAGGATAAAAGCGAGGTGGTGCTGGTCGTCAACGAGAACAACCAGTTAAGCAAAATGACTCTTTATATGCTCGGCGTGCTTGACCAGAGCGAGCTTGAGGATATTATGAAGGATCTGATGCAGGACGGCAAATACGACACCACGCCCCTGCCCCCTTATCCGCTTGAACACTTCCTCGGCATGCGCTTCAAGCTCCTGAACACCGCCGATTTTTATCAGGTCAACAAGTCAATGCCCAAATACACCGTGGACGGCAAGGAATACCCCGTGTGGGAGGACGTGCGCGAGCGCCTTGACTACGACCAGGCGGCATTTGTCGGTGCAAACGGTATCGAGTTAAAGATTTCCGGCATCGTCCGTCCCCAAAAGGGCGTTGCCGCCACCTCTATTTCGGGTGCCATCGGCTACACCAAGGCGCTGACCGATCATATTCTTGCCGAGAACGCGGCCAGCACCGTCATCGATCAGCAGAAGAACAAAACCCCCCTGCACAACGTCCTCACGGGCCTGAAATTTGAAAAAACCGTTTACACCAAGGATAACATCGGAGAGCTGATCAATACGATTGATCCTGCCACCATGCAATCACTTTACGATTATATGACCGAGCAGATGCACGCAGCATTCCGTGAGAATCCCCCCGTAAACGCCGAGTCCTTTGCAGGCTTTGCGATGATCATGAACGATGAGCAATACGCAGCACTGATTACAAAAATGCTGGAAATTGCCACCGCAAATCCTGCAAACACGGCAGCTCTTACCGTGCTTTTTGGCACTGTGCAGAGCATGCTGAATATCCCCGACGTGACCGTAACGGCAGAAAACCTTGTGGATTTGCTCCCCCTGCTTGATATGAGCATGCGCTATATCCTCATCAACGGCATAACTGAGCCATATCCCATCAGCGGCTTACATGCCATCTGCGGCACCGCTGCGATGACCGATATCTACACCTATATGAATGAGCAGCTGCTGCTGATTCCCGTGGATGCCGACAACTTCAGCCTGATGCTGAAAACAATGGATGACGAGGGATTTGCCGCCATGCAGGAAACGCTTTACAAGATGGCACCCCAGACCGACGCCACAAGGGACAGCGTATTAAAAGAGCTGAACGATGCCGAGCAGGCAAAGCCCGCCTCGATCAATTTCTATGCCGTGGATTTTGCTTCCAAAGAAAAGATTGAAGAATTCATCACCGCCTACAATGAGCAGGCAAGCGAGGCCGACAAGCTGAAATATACCGATATTATCGGCATTATGATGTCCTCGGTCACCGTGATTGTGGATGCCATTTCCTACGTGCTGATTGCCTTTGTTTCGATTTCGCTGATCGTATCCTCGATTATGATTGGCATTATCACCTATATCTCGGTGCTTGAGCGCACCAAGGAGATTGGTATTCTCCGCGCGATTGGCGCCTCCAAGCGTGACATCTCCCGCGTGTTCAATGCCGAAACACTCATCATCGGCTTCACCGCAGGTGCAATCGGCATCGCGCTCACGCTCCTGTTCTGTATCCCCATCAACATCATCATCCGTGCGCTTTCGGGCCTTTCCAACATTAAGGCCGTTCTGCCCGTGGCCGCCGCCTTTATTCTGGTGGCAATCAGCATGGGCCTCACCCTCATTGCAGGCCTGATCCCCTCCCGCATCGCATCAAAGAAGGACCCTGTTATCGCCCTGCGCTCGGAATAACCCAAAGCATTACAAAGGGGGGGCGGCGCGCCATACGGCGTGCCGCCCCCTTTCGTATCCGCTGAAAGTGTGTGAAAAAAATAGCAATATTTTTACAATGTAAATTTAATTGTTAAAATAATATCAATTATAGGAAAAATTTGTCTAAACTGTCATAAAACAATCGCAAAATTTGATGAAATTGCCGTTGACCTTCGGTAGATTTTATGCTATACTATCTATGGTCGCAAAACGACGGCTGCAGGTGTTGCAGGAGTAAGGCGGCCCGTATAAGCTAAGGCCGACCGTCGGGCACCGCTCGCAGTCGGGATTTTTTATTTCTTATCGGCTACACAATACAATTTACTTTCGGAGGTACAAATATGAGAACTGAATGGCAAGGCTTTGTAGGCGGCGCATGGGAAAAGGACATCGACGTCCGCGATTTCATCCAGAAAAACTACACCCCCTACGATGGCGATGACAGCTTCCTCGCCGGCCCCACCAAAGCAACCCTTGACCTTTGGGCAAAGGTCAGCGAGCTGAAAAAGCAGGAAATTGCCGCAGGCGGTGTCCTCGACATGGATACCAAGGTGGTTTCCACCATCACCTCGCACGCCCCTGGCTATATCGAGCAGGAGAAGGAGCAGATCGTCGGTCTGCAGACCGATGCGCCCCTGAAGCGCTCGCTCCAGCCCTACGGCGGCATCCGCATGGCAATGAAGGCCTGCAAGGACAACGGCTACACCGTTGATTCCGAGCTGGTTGAATTCTTCTCCGAGCACAGAAAAACACACAACGCAGGCGTGTTTGATGTTTACACCCCTGAAATCAGACGCTGCCGCACCAACCACATCATCACCGGTCTGCCCGACGCATACGGCCGTGGCCGTATCATTGGCGACTACCGCCGCGCCGCACTTTACGGCATTGACCGCCTGATTGAGGACAAGAACGCACAGAAGGATTCCACCCCCGACACGCTGACCGCTGAGGTTATTCGTGACCGTGAGGAGCTTTCCGAGCAGATCCGTGCGCTTGAAATGATTAAGAAGATGGCCGCATCCTACGGCTGCGACATCTCGAAGCCCGCTTCCACCTTTAAGGAGGCCGTTCAGGCAACCTACTTCGCATACCTTGCTGCTGTTAAGGAGCAGAACGGTGCCGCCATGTCCCTTGGCAGAACCTCTACCTTCCTTGACATTTACGCAACCCGTGATATCGCAAACGGCGTCATCACCGAGGAGGAGGCGCAGGAGATCATCGACCACTTCGTCATGAAGCTGCGTATGGTCTGCTTTGCCAGAACTCCCGAGTACAACGCGCACTTTGCAGGCGACCCC
>JAZOSC010000179.1:0-4977 GCA_045656925.1 Eubacteriales bacterium
AGCACGAAAATCATATTGAAATACATGCAAATCTGCATAATGGGGCGGTTCCAGGCAACGATGCGCTCTGCTTTTACAAAATCATCACGGATATCGCGGGAGGCGGCGCCAAACTTTTCCTTCTCATATTCCTCGCGGGAAAAGCCCTTGACCACGCGCATACCGCGCACGTTTTCCTCAATAGACTCGTTCAAGCGGTCGTATTTGCGGAAGACACGGCGGAAGGCGGGCATAGCCCTTCTACCAACCATCCAAAGACCGAAGGCAAGCACGGGAATAATGACAACGAAAGTCATTGCCAAAGCGCCACCCATCACAAAGGACATCACTACCGAGAAAATGAGCATCAGGGGGCTACGGATGGCTGTGCGGATAATCATCATGTAGGACATCTGCACATTCTGCACGTCGGTGGTCATACGCGTAACCAAGGAGGATGTGGAGAACTTATCCACATTTTCAAAGGAAAACGCACTGATTTTATGGTAGAGGTCGTGGCGCACGTTCTTGGCAAAGCCTGCCGAGGCACGCGCACAGCAAATACCTGCAATACCACCGCACGCAAGCGACATACAAGCCATCACGGCCAGTATCACACCCGTGGCAATTACTTTGGAAAGCGCCGCCCCTGCCTTAATCTCGTTGACAAGCATTGCTGTTACGAAGGGAATCAGCGTTTCAATAATCGCCTCGCCTATGATAAAAACCAACGTATATATCGTTGGCCGTTTGTATTCTCGCACACAGGCGAGAAAGCGTTTAAACATAGTTCTTCCTTTCCGCGTAAATCCGCAAAATTAGTTTAGTGATAAATTAATTATAGCCTTACCATTTTATCACTCCCGCGCGTAAAAGTCAAGTAATTTATATAAACATATCTATATTTCAGTTAATCTTCACATTAAAAAATCCCCACAGGGCTTGCCCTGTGGGGAAATTTTTACTTTTTCAGTTGTTCCTTGATATACTTGATTTGTGCCTGCACCGAGGCGGTAGAGGGGCCACCCTCGGAAATGCGCTTGGCAACGCAGGCCGAAAGGTCAATGGCATCGTACAAATCACCCGTAAACAAGCTACTGTATCCGCGGTAGGTTTCAAGGGGCAGGGTTTCCAAAACCGCACCCGTTCTGATACATTCTGCCACAATGCTACCCGAAACGCGGTATGCATCACGGAAAGGCATACCCTTCTTGACAAGATAATCCGCAAGGTCGGTGGCGTTGATAAAGCCCTCCTCTGCGGCCTTTCTCATACGATCTGCACGGACGTTCATCGTATCTACCATAGGCGTCATCACGTCCAGGCACATCTGTACCGTTTCACTGGCATCGAATACGCTTTCCTTATCCTCCTGCATATCCTTATTATAAGCAAGCGGCAGGCCCTTCATCGTCGTCAGCAGCGCCATCAGATCGCCGTAAACGCGTCCCGTCTTGCCTCTAATTAACTCTGCCATATCGGGATTTTTCTTCTGCGGCATAATCGAGGAGCCGGTGGTATATGCATCGGACAGCTCGACAAAGCGAAACTCCCAGCTTGACCAAAGAATCAGCTCCTCGGAGAAGCGGGACAGATGCATCATCAAAATTGAGCAGGCACTCATAAAATCAAGGCAGAAATCTCTATCCGATACACCGTCAATGCTATTGCGGCAGATATCGTCAAAGCCAAGCTCCGCGGCCTCAAAGTGGCGGTCGATATCATAGGTTGTGCCTGCAAGCGCACAGGAGCCGATGGGACAGACGTTCATACGCGCGGCGGCATCCTCAAAACGGGACTTGTCACGCAGAAGCATCATCGCATACGCCAGGATATGGTGCGAGAAAACGATGGGCTGTGCGCGCTGCATATGCGTGTAGCCCGGCAGAATGCACTTATCGTATTTGGCAGCCTTCCCTGCAAGCACCTCAATCAGTGCCGTAATCTTACCGAGGATTTTCTCGGCTTCATCACGCAGGTACATACGCAGGTCAAGCGCAACCTGGTCGTTACGGCTTCTTGCAGTATGCAGCTTTTTGCCGACAGCACCCAGTCTGGTGGTCAGCTCCTGCTCCACAAACATATGAATATCTTCACAGCTTTCATCAAAAGCCAGCTTACCGCTTTCGAGGTCAGCAAGAATTCCCGCAAGTCCCGCAATCAGCTGCTCGGCTTCCTCTGCAGTGATAATCCCCTGCTTTGCAAGCATTGCCGCGTGTGCCATGCTGCCCGTGATATCCTGCTTATACATTTTACGGTCGAAGTGCAAGGACGAGTTGAAATCGTCTGCCAGCTTTTCCGTTTTACCTGCGGTTCTACCCGCCCACATCTTTGCCATACTCTTATTCCTACCTTGAAAAAATATCTTTAAAACGCGCTACGGGGGGCACCCATAAGGATGCCCCCTGCAAGGAAAATTACTTGTTCTTCTCTCTTACCTGAGCCTGTACCTTGGTGGGCAGACCGAAGAGGTTGATAAAGCCGTTTGCATCGGTGTGGTCGTAATCACTCACACCAAAGGTTGCAAGCTCCTCGCTATACAGCGTGTAGGGGCTCCATACACCTGCGTTAATCATGTTGCCCTTGTAAAGCTTAAGGCGAACCTTACCCGTAACAGTTTCCTGCGTCTTATCAACGAAGGCGGAAAGTGCCTCACGCAGGGGGGAGAACCACAGACCGTTGTAAACAAGCTCTGCAAAGGTCACGGAAAGTTTTTCCTTCTCATGCATGGTGAGCTTGTCAAGACAGATGCTTTCAAGCACGCTGTGCGCCTTGTAAAGAATGGAGCCGCCGGGCGTTTCGTATACGCCACGACACTTCATGCCGACAAGACGGTTCTCCACAATATCCAAAATACCGATGCCGTTTGCACCGCCGATTTCGTTGAGGGCAAGGATGATATCCTTAGCGCTCATCTTCTTGCCGTCAAGCGCAACGGGCTTGCCCTGCAGGAACTCAATCTCCACATAGGTGGGTACATCGGGCGCCTGCAGAGGAGAAACGCTCATTTCAAGGAAGCCCTTCTTCTCATACTGCGGCTCAAGGCCAGTATCCTCAAGGTCAAGGCCCTCGTGAGAGAGGTGCCAGAGGTTCTTATCCTTCGAGTAGTTGGTTTCGCGGTTGATCTTGAGCGGCACGTGATGCGCCTCCGCATAATCGATCTCCTCCTCGCGGGACTGGATTGTCCACTCACGCCAGGGAGCGATAATCTTCATATCGGGCACGAAGTGCTTGAACGCAAGCTCAAAGCGAACCTGGTCGTTACCCTTACCCGTACTGCCGTGGCAAACCGCGTCTGCACCCTCCTTGATTGCAATCTCGGCAATTGCCTTTGCAATGCAGGGACGTGCGTGGCTGGTGCCAAGCAGATACTCCTCATATTTTGCACCTGCCTTCAGGCAGGGAACAATGTACTCGTCAACGTATTCGTCGGTAAGATCAAGCACGTAAAGCTTGGATGCGCCCGTAGCAATCGCCTTCTCCTCAAGCCCCTCCAGCTCATCAGCCTGACCGACGTTTGCGGAAACGGCAATCACCTCACAGTTATCGTAGTTTTCCTTAAGCCACGGAATAATAATGGAGGTGTCAAGACCGCCCGAATAGGCAAGTACAACCTTTTTGATACCCTTGTTTGCCATGATAAAATCTCCTTAAAAAACCTTTTCGCGCAAGGCGAATTTGAACATGACATTATCATAGCACTTCATTTCCTGTTTGTCAAGCACTTTTTTGAATATTTTTTCATTTTTGAATTTTTTTTTAAAAACACGAAAAAAAGACACGGATTTGCGACAGCAGCGCCGTCCGGCAGACCTTTCCTTGATATTAAAAATTTATTATCCTATAATTTTTAAACTATTTTCTGTATGCAGCCACGCGCATGATATCGGCAGGGGGGCGATTTGCATACTTTTGTGAATATTTTTGCATGTTATTCACCAAAATATTCGCAAAAAAAACTGCCGCAAGCGGATTGCCCGTACAGGCTCCGCTCGCGGCAGCGGGACGCTTACATCTCCTCGATTGCGTCCTCGGAGCGAAAAATCAAAGAGATGCACCAAACGCCTGCCAGCGCAACGATGGTATAGATAATACGGGCAAGCAGCGTGCCTGCACCGCCGGAAATCCATGCCACCAAATCAAAGCTGAACAGACCGATGGCGCCCCAGTTGAGCGCGCCGATCACAACAAGAATCAGCGCAATGCGGTCAATTAAAGTCATGCCTTTACCTCTTTTCCGAGCGTAAAGCTGTTTCTTTACGCCTCGCATATAGTTTTGACGATATTTTTCATTTCAAACAAGGCAAAAATTTCCGATTTATTTACAGAATGATTTTTTTGTGCTATACTGTATAAGAATAAGGGGGTGACGCTTTGTATCCCGATATTGAAAGCAAAATTCCATCTTACGTAAACCATGTTCTTGCACTGCTTGCGCAACACGGAAAGCGCGGATATCTGGTTGGCGGCAGCCTGCGTGATATCCTTCGCGGCGCGACGCCGCATGATTTTGATCTCACCGCAAACGCAACTCCCGATCAGATGCTCTCCATCTTCAAGGATATGCGTACCATTCAGACAGGACTTGCACACGGCACCGTTACCGTTATATCGGACGGACAAGCCATAGAAATCACCACCCATCGCACAGATGGCACCTACACCGATAGCCGACATCCCGACAGCGTGCTCTTTACCGACGATATTATCAAAGACCTTGCCCGACGCGATTTTACCGTGAATGCGATGGCCTGGAGCCGTGAAACGGGCCTGATTGATCCCTTTGACGGCAAAAAGGACCTTGCCTGCGGGCTTCTGCGTGCAAGTCGGAGGCCAAGCGGTCTTAGGAAGACAACTTAGTAATTCAACTCCTTGGCTCACAGAACGACATGGCTATCCGACTTCGATTTTACCGTGAATGCGATGGCCTGGAGCCGTGAAACGGGCCTGATTGATCCCTTTGACGGCAAAAAGGACCTTGCCTGCGGGCTTCTGCGT
>JAZOSC010000180.1:0-3145 GCA_045656925.1 Eubacteriales bacterium
TGTATGCCGAAACCTACCGGCAAGGACTGATTCGTTTTTGCGCCGGTGCTAATGAGGGCGGATTTTTGGCCGCCAACGCCATGGCCGGACGGGATGATCTGCAAATCACCGTAGCCGGTAACGAGGATCGGCTCCTGCTGATCGCCCGGTTCGATAACCTGGGCAAGGGCGCTTCCGGCGCAGCCATTCAGAATATGAACATTTTGCTCGGTGTTCCCGAAAATAAAGGACTTGTAACAGGAGAATGAAAATGAAATTTATAGAAGGTGGCGTTTGTGCGGCCAAGGGCTTTCGTGCAAACGGTGTACATTGCGGTATCCGCAAAAATAAAATCAAAAAGGACCTGGCATTGATCGTACCCGATGTGCCTGCAGCGGCTGCTGCTGTTTATACGACCAATCTTGTGAAGGGCGCACCGCTTTTGGTCACCAAAAAGCATCTCGCCAACGGTGTGGCGCAGGCCATCATCTGTAATAGTGGCAATGCCAATACCTGTAATGCCAACGGCGTGGAGATTGCCGAGCATATGTGCGAGCTGGTCAGCGAGGTTACGGGTGTTCCTGCCACCGATGTCGTGGTTGCATCTACCGGTGTGATCGGTCAGCCCCTTGACATTACGCCTATCAAGCGCGAAATGCCCGCACTTGTTGCAGGTCTTACTGCCGACCATCTTGGCGCACGTGCGGCGGCTGATGCAATCATCACCACCGATACGGTAGCCAAAGAGGTCGCCGTAGAATTTACCGTGGGCGGCAAGGTCTGTCATCTTGGCGGCATTGCGAAGGGCAGCGGCATGATTCACCCCAATATGGCAACGATGCTTGTATTTATTACCACCGATGTGGCAATTTCCGCAGAGATGCTTGGAAAGGCACTTTCGGGTGATATCAAAAAAACCTTTAATATGGTAAGCATTGATGGGGATACCTCAACCAACGATATGGTGACCGTGCTTGCCAACGGCATGGCGGAAAATGCAAAAATTGTGGCAGACGGTGCGGATTTTGAAGTCTTTATGAAAGCGCTCAATTCGGTGAATGTCGCACTTTGCCGTATGCTGGCAGGTGATGGCGAGGGCGCAACCAAGCTGCTCGAATGTCACGTTACGGGGGCAAAATGTCCGCATTGTGCGGCACGCGTGGCAAAGAGTGTCATCTGCTCCAGCCTGCTGAAATCGGCCATGTTCGGTGCTGATGCCAACTGGGGCCGAGTGCTTTGTGCCATTGGCTACAGTGGCGCGGATGTGGACGTCAATACCATTGCCGTTTCCTTCCGTTCTGCGAAGGGCACGGTCGTTGTCTGTGAGAACGGTGCAGGCGTACCCTTCTCGGAGGAAATCGCAAAGGAAATTCTGCTTGAAAAGGAAATCGAGATTCTGGTTGACCTTGGCGTGGGTGAGGCATCTGCGACTGCGTGGGGCTGCGACCTGACCTACGATTATGTAAAAATCAACGGTGACTACCGCACGTAAGAGGATAGGGATATGGTAAATAGCTTTTCTAATAGTGAGCGCGCGCAGGTTTTGGCCGCGGCATTGCCTTATATCAGGAAATATAACGGCAAGGTCATCGTCGTCAAGTACGGCGGCAATGCTATGATTAATGAGGAATTGAAAGAGCAGGTGATGGAGGATATTGTTCTTCTGCACCTGATTGGCGTGAAAATCGTGCTGGTGCACGGTGGCGGTCCCGAGATCAGTGATCTGATGCAGCGTCTTGGCATGGAGCCTAAATTCGTCGACGGTCTGCGCGTAACCGATAAGGAAACCGTTGACTTAGTACAGATGGTGTTGGCGGGCAAGGTGAATAAGACGCTTGTAAATCTGCTTGAAATGCAGGGCGGCAAGGCGATGGGTATTTCGGGCATGGACGGCAGACTGATCGAGGCATCTCCCAAGGATCCTCGCCTTGGCTTTGTCGGTAATATCGAGCGTGTGAATATTGCCCCCGTTACCGACCTTCTTGAAAAGGGTTATATTCCCGTTGTATCGACGGTCGGCTGTGACGATAAGGGCAATACCTATAATATCAACGGCGATACAGCCGCCGCTTATATTGCCAGTGCGCTGCACGCAGAGCGTCTGATTATGATGACCGATATTGCAGGCATTCTGGCCGATAAAAACGATCCCTCTACCCTGATTCCGGAGCTGACGGTCAGTGAGGCAGCGAAGCTGTTTGACAGCGGTGTGATTTCGGGCGGAATGATTCCGAAGGTCAAGTGCTGTGTGGATGCCGTTTTACACGGTGTGGATAATGTCATCATCATGGATGGCTGCGTTCCGCATTCGATTCTCATGGAGCTTCTGACCAATGAGGGTGCGGGCACCATGGTAAAAAAGGGATAACGATATGAGTATCAGAGAAACAGATGAGGCATTTGTCGCGCATACCTATCAGCGCTATCCTGTGGAGATTGTATCGGGCAAGGGCTCGCTTTTGTATGATGCCACAGGCAAGGAATATATTGATATGGGCTCAGGCATTGCCGTATCCTCCCTGGGCATTGCCGACGAGGGGTGGATCGCTGCCGTGACCGCACAGCTTTCGCTTGTACAGCACACCTCAAACTTATATTATACCGCGCCTTGTGCAAGGCTTGCCGCAGAATTATGCCGCAGGACGGGACTTAAAAAGGTCTTTTTCGGCAATTCGGGTGCCGAAGCAAATGAGTGCGCCATCAAGGTTGCGCGCAAATACGCGCAGGAGAAGAAGGGCGCTGACTGTTACAATATTATTACACTTCAAAACAGCTTTCACGGTAGGACGCTGACAACTCTGGCCGCCACAGGTCAGACGCATTATCACGAGCTGTTTCAGCCCTTAACGGGTGGATTTTTGCACGCGCCCGCAAACGATGCGGATGCGCTGATCGCGCTTGCGCGTGAAAACAAGGTTGCCGCCATTATGATGGAGGCTGTGCAGGGCGAGGGCGGCGTCAATGCGCTTACCCCTGAATTTGTGACACGTGTGGTCGAATTTGCCAAGGAGAATGATATTTTGGTTATTTTCGATGAGGTGCAGACAGGCAACGGCCGCAGCGGCTCGCTTTATGCGTATATGCAATATGGTATTCTGCCTGATATCGTGACAACCGCCAAGGGACTGGGCGGCGGACTGCCGATCGGTGCATGCCTGCTTGGGGA
>JAZOSC010000181.1:0-3495 GCA_045656925.1 Eubacteriales bacterium
CAGCCGCAGATTGTGTAAAATCAGGCGCTCGCGCGCCCCCTCGTCCCCCTGCATTTTGGCAAGAAAGGCCTCGTGCTCCTCGTGCGGATCAAGGGGCGGTGGAAATTTCCCGGGGGTGCCGATGCCAAGCAAAAGATGCACCGCGCCGAGAATCATCGCAACCAAAGCAGATATCAATCAAATCACCTCCACCTCATCCTATGACCGAAAACCTGTCCAAATTCCCGTTTTTTCGCCTTGACATCGTCTTCTCTGTCTGTTATAATTTTAATGATAGCTCGGTTTTGGAGGTAGACATGAAAAAGCTGATTGGTAATGCAGTTGTCGGACAGTCGGGCGGCCCCACCGCCGCCATTAACGCAACCCTTGCGGGCGTCATTCGCGGTGTGCTCGAAAACGTGGGTGACGGCGCAATTAAAACCCTATATGGTATGAGAAACGGTGTAGAGGGGCTTCTGGAGGAGCGCCTGATCAATCTGAACGAATATTTTGCCGATACGACCAAGATCGATATGCTGGAGCATACCCCTGCGGCGGCACTCGGCTCCTGTCGCAGAAAGCTTCCGAGGCAGGGGGAGAACGATGCGGTGTATGAGAGGCTGCTTGCTATCTTTCAAAAATACGATATCCGCTATTTCTTCTATATCGGCGGAAATGACTCTATGGATACCGTGGCAAAGCTTTCTGCCTACACCAGGGAGCACGATTACGAGATGTGCATTATGGGCGTACCCAAGACGATTGATAACGACCTTGTTGTAACCGACCATACGCCGGGCTTCGGCTCTGCGGCAAAGTATATTGCCGTCACGCTGCAGGAGATTATCCGCGATTGCGCCGTGTATACCGTGCCTGCCGTTACCATTGTTGAAATTATGGGGCGCGATGCAGGCTGGCTGACCGCTGCCGCAGGCATCGGACTTGCCACGGGCGCACCCGTCCCCGACCTCGTGTATCTGCCGGAGCGGGCCTTCAACCGTGAGGAGTTCTTTGCGGATGTTCGCGCCGCGCTTGCCAAGCACCCTAACGTGGTGATTGCCGTTTCTGAGGGCATTCGCTTTGCTGACGGTACCTACGTCTGTGAGGGCTTCGGCATCGCCGCTACCGATGCGTTCGGCCACAAGCAGCTGTCTGGCACAGGCAAGGCACTGGAGCACGCCGTCAAGCAGGAAATCGGCTGCAAGGTGCGCTCTGTGGAGCTGAATATCTCCCAGCGCTGCGGCGCGCATATCGCATCTGCCACAGACCTTGCCGAGTCTGTTGACGTGGGCAGGGAGGCCGTGCGTGCCGCCACAGCAGGCGTAACGCGCGAGATGATGACGATTATCCGCGAGAGCACCAGACCTTACCGCTACCGCATTGGCCACAGCGACGTGTCGGCCATTGCCAATCAGATCAAGGCGGTGCCTGCTGATTTCATCAATGCGCGCGGCAATCACGTGACGCTTGCGTGTGCCGAGTATCTTCTGCCGCTTATCAGGGGCGAGGCTGCCCCTGCTTATCGGGACGGTCTGCCGCAGTTTCTGATTATTGAATAATCTCCTTAAGGCGCACCGCCGCGGCGGTGCGCCTTTTACATATCTCACCCCGTTATGGCACATAATAGAAAAAACGGAGGTGCGATATGGTAAATTTGAGTGAGGATTATGCTCGCAACGTGGCGCTGTTCAGAGAAACGCTGCGTGTGACGGAAAGCTTCGATATTATCGAAAAAAAGCTTACAATCGGGACAGATGAAATATCGCTTTTTTATATTGACGGCATGATAAAGGTCGGGGCACTGCAAAAGCTTTTTATCTATCTTTTGTCGCTGAAGGGATTACCCGCCACGGCAGAGGAGTTTCTTGTGGCAAGCATGCCCTACGTTGAAAGTGAGGTCAGCACCGACGGTGATTTGCTGATGAGCATGGTCTTGTCGGGTGCAACGGTGCTTTTTGGCAGCACCTTCGGGGGCAGTGCGCTGATTATCGATGCGCGCACCTATCCCGCGCGTGATACGGCAGAGCCTGAAAACGACCGCGTGATGCGCGGCCCGCGTGACGGTTTTGTGGAAACATTGGTCTTTAATACGGCACTTGTCCGTCGCCGCATTCGTGATGCGGCACTCACGATGCATTATGAAAGCGTGGGAACGGCCTCGAAAAGCGACGTGGTGGTTTGCTATATGCGGGATAGGGCATCGCCAAGGCTGGTTGCACGCATCAAGAAAAAGCTGCAGGAAATCAAAACAGATGCGCTGACGATGGGGCATCAATCGCTTGCGGAAAGCCTGATACACACAAAATGGTATAACCCCTTTCCCAAAATCCGCTATACGGAGCGCCCCGACGTGGCGGCGGCGCATCTCCTTGAGGGCAGTGTTATCGTGCTGCTTGACAATTCGCCTGCGGCGATGATACTGCCTACCGCCATTTTTGATTTTTTACAGGAAACGGGGGATTTTTATCTGCCGCCCCTCACGGGCACCTACCTGCGCTTCGTGCGCCACGCCGTGTTCTGGCTTACGCTGTTTATGACGCCCCTGTGGTTTCTTGCCGTGCTTAATCCCACGGCCGTGCCCGATTGGCTGGCCTTCGTGCTGCCGAAGGATAGAGGTCAGCTACCCATTTATCTGCAGCTTTTGCTTGCCGAGTTTGTGATTGACGGTCTGCGTATGGCATCTATGAATACACCCGATATGCTGGCGAATTCACTTTCGGTGGTGGGCGGTCTTATTTTAGGTGATTTTGCCGTGGAGGTGGGGTGGCTGATACCCGAGGTGATTCTTTATATGGCGTTTGTGGCGATTGCAAACTTTACGCAGACCAGCTTTGAGCTGGGCTACGCGCTGAAATTCATGCGGATATTGCTCCTCACTCTCATCGCCTTCTTTAACGTCTGGGGGCTTGTGGCAGGTGTGCTGCTGATCCTTGTGCTGATTGCCACCAACAAAACGGTTGACGGTACGAGAAGCTACCTCTATCCCCTTATTCCGTTTTCGGGCAAGGCACTGCTCTCGCTCTTTGTGCGGCGTAAAAAACGCTCTTGACTTTTTCCCTCTGCTCTGCTATAATCAAGGCAGAAAAGTGAGGTGACGGTATGAAAAAAACGACCAAAAGGCAAAGCCCTGCCATGGTAATTACGGGGGCGGCCGTGCTGTGTGCGGCGGCAGCGATTATCCTGCTTTCTATTTTTCTGCCGCGCGCAAGAGAGAATCGTATTTTCTATACACGCTACGAGATGCTGCAGGGCGCGGAATATACCCAGTTTTTGTTGTCCGATCCGCTTTATAAAACGGGTGAGGTGATTGCCTCGCGCGGTGTGGAGGTCGCCCTTTCCGACGATGAGGTCGCGGCGATCCGCGCCGTGCTGACCGCGCTGCGTGAAAGCGGCATCAGAAACGGGGAAAATCTGAAGGGCGTGGACGGCGCCTTTGATGTGCGTCTGCAAATCCGCACGGCTGACGGCCCACGCGCCGAGCTGTATTTTACCGAGTCCCAAATGTATTTTTACGCA
>JAZOSC010000182.1:0-2106 GCA_045656925.1 Eubacteriales bacterium
GCTCCTTTTCTGTGTTTTTTCTGAATATTTGCTGAAAAAGTAAAAATATTTCGAATTACTGTTGAAATGGGCAGAAAAATTCGGTATAATAAGATATCAAATCATCCAAAGAGGGGATTGTATCGTGAAGGAATTTCTGAAGAAATACAGCTATACCATGGCAAAGCTTTTTGTCAATCAGTTTGCAATTGCGCTGTTTGGCATCGGCCTTTGGTGCGTGGGTATGTATAGTGACAGTACGGCGCTGAAGATTGGCGGCAGCATCGGTGCGGTGGTCTTTTATCTATTTTTGCTTTATGCTCATATGTGGGAGCTTGGCGCAAAGGACGGCATTTCTGCCGAAGCCCGCGGCATCTCACGCGGACTCTGGCGTGGCTTCGCCATTGGTGTTGGTGCCAACAGCCTCAATATTCTGCTTGCGCTCCTGATGGTGCCGCAGGTGTTTGCCGCAGGCTATATGCCCGTTTCGGGCCTGATGAAGACGATTTCTATGATGCTCCACGGTATGTACACGGGCTTTACAGCTACCGTTACAATCGGCGGTCGTACGCTGAATCAGATGATTTTAACTTATTTTATCATCATTCTGCCTGCTGTGCTTGTATCGGGGCTGGCCTACATCATCGGTAGCTACAACCTGCATTTTACCAATATTTTAATCCCCAAAAATAAGGACGTAAAGAATAACGGACGCCCTAAATAATACAGTATATTTTTAAATCGCCGCCTTCACAGGTGGCGATTTTTTATGCAGGCGCCTTGTTCTTATACAAAATCAAAGTTATTAACTAAATTATAAGGGCTTATGGCAAAAAAGTCAAGCGGTACCGTAAAAATGTGGGTGGCGTGATGCGGTTGCATCTTACATTTTCCGCGTTTTCTTTGCGGTATCTCTTTACTATCTGCTGTTTTTGTGGTATACTATCATGGATAGTAAAATAGGGGAGGTGTGCCTTATGCTTGATAACAAATTTGTGTTGAAAAGTAAATTTCAGCCGACGGGCGATCAGCCGGCCGCAATTGATGCGCTGGTAAAAGGGCTTGAGGCAGGACTTTCCCATCAGACTCTGCTTGGTGTTACAGGCTCCGGTAAGACCTTTACGATGGCAAACGTGATTGCGCGTGTGAATCGTCCTACCTTGATTTTGGAGCCAAACAAGACGCTCGCCGCTCAGCTCTGTACCGAAATGCGTGAGTTTTTTCCCGATGCGGCGGTGGAATTTTTCGTCAGCTATTACGATTATTATCAGCCCGAGGCGTATGTGCCGGGGCGCGATATGTATATTGAAAAGGACGCATCCATCAATGATGAGATAGACCGCCTCAGGCACAGTGCAACCTCGGCACTTTTTGAGCGCCGCGACGTTATTATTGTTGCAAGCGTTTCCTGCATCTACTCCCTGGGTGATCCTGACGAGTACCGTTCGTTGGTCATTTCGCTACGTCCGGGTATGCAGATGGGCCGCGATGAGCTGCTTCGCAGACTTGTCGCCATTCAGTATGAACGCAGTGACCTCAATTTTCAGCGCAATAAGTTCCGTGTGCGTGGCGACGTGGTGGATATTTACCCTGCGGGCTACGGTGAAAATGCCGTGCGTGTTGAGTTCTTCGGGGATGAGATTGACCGTGTGACCGAATTCCGCGCTGTTACGGGTGAGCTCTTGCGCGAATTGCGCTATTTTGGTGTGTTTCCTGCCACGCATTACGCTGTTTCAGTAGAAAAGCGCGAGGCTGCGCTTGCTGAAATCGGTGCGGAAATGCTGGAGCGCGTGGCTTACTTTGAAAGCGAAAATAAGCTTGTGGAGGCACAGCGTATTTCCGAGCGCACCAGATACGATATTGAGATGCTTCGCGAGGTTGGCTACTGCTCCGGCGTGGAAAATTATTCCCGTGTGCTGTCAGGGCGTCCAGCCGGCTCTACGCCCTATACATTGCTTGACTATTTCCCGAAGGATTATTTGCTTATCGTGGACGAGTCGCACGTGATGATGCCGCAGGTGTCGGGTATGAGCAAGGGTGATGTCGCACGCAAGAAAAATCTTGTGGATTACGGCTTCCGTCTGCCCTCGGCCTATGATAACCGTCCGCTTTATTTCAGTGAATTTG
>JAZOSC010000183.1:0-23391 GCA_045656925.1 Eubacteriales bacterium
CGGAAAGGCATATCGGCGTGTCGATGACTGATGCGCTTTTGATGCTTCCCTCAAAATCGGTTACCGCCATCGTGGGCATCAAAAAGGAGTAACTATGAACGTACTGGATTTTCTGAAGGATCATATTCTGCTACTGGATGGTGGCATGGGTACGCTTTTACAGGCGCGCGGTTTGGCGGCAGGAGAGCTGCCTGAGGAATGGTGCCTTTCGCACCCTGCCGACGTTACGGCAATTCACCGCGCGTATTTTGAGGCGGGGAGCCACGTGGTTTGTGCCAACACCTTTGGCGCAAACACTTTAAAATACGGCGATGAGCATCTGGAGGCAGTGATAGCCGCCGCGATTTCCTGTGCAAGGAAGGCCGCCCACGGGCTTGACGGTCATCGTTTTGTGGCACTGGATATCGGCCCCACTGGGAAGCTGTTAAAACCGCTTGGCGACCTTGATTTTGAGGATGCGGTTGCGATTTTCGCCAAAACCGTCAGGCTTGGTGTGAAATACGGCGCAGACCTTATTTTCATTGAAACAATGAACGATACCTATGAGGCCAAGGCCGCCCTGCTTGCCGCAAAGGAGAACAGCAGCCTGCCCGTATTTGCCTCCTGTGCCTTTGGCGCGGACGGCAAGCTGATGACGGGGGCTGATGCCGATGCCGTGGTGGCACTTTTCGAAGGGCTTGGTGCGGATGCCATCGGCGTGAACTGCTCGTTGGGGCCGCACGCACTTGCACCTGTTGTGGAGCGCTTTCTGGCGCGTGCCTCCGTGCCTGTTCTTCTGAAGCCGAATGCGGGCCTGCCGCAGGCAAGGAACGGTAAAACGGTGTATGACATAACACCCCCCGAATTTGCCGCAGAGGTTGTGCGTCTGGTGCGCCGCGGTGTGCGTGCCGTGGGTGGCTGCTGTGGTACCGCGCCCGAGCATATCAGGGCGCTTGGTGAGGCCCTCGGCGGTCTGACACCCGTTCCTGTCACCGATAAGAATATTACCTGTGTATCCTCGTATACGCACGCCGTGGATTTTGATGCAGTCCCCGTTTTGATTGGTGAGCGCATTAACCCTACGGGTAAAAAGCGCTTCAAGGAGGCGCTCCGCGCGGGGGATATGGATTATATTCTCGCAGAGGCGCTTGGGCAGGAGGAGTACGGTACTGAAATTCTGGATGTCAATGTCGGTCTGCCCGAAATAGATGAGCCGCTGATTCTTGCACGCACCGTAGAGGCCTTACAGGCGGTAACGGCACTTCCCTTACAGATTGATACCTCTGATATTGCGGCAATGGAGCGTGCGCTTCGCCTTTATAACGGCAAGCCGATGGTAAATTCGGTAAACGGCAAGCCCGAGAGCATGGCAAGTATTTTCCCGCTTGTGAAGAAATACGGTGGTGTGGTTGTTGCGCTGACTCTTGATGAGGACGGTATTCCTGCGACTGCCGCGGGGCGCGTGGAGATTGCGCGGCGTATAATTGCAGAGGCAGAGAAGTACGGTATTCGTAAAAAGGATATTGTGGTGGATCCGCTGGCACTCACAGTCAGCGCTGACGATGATGCAGCCGTGCAGACTCTTGCGGCGGTTGATGAAATCCGTCACGGGCTTGGCGTGCATACCTCGCTTGGTGTATCCAACGTATCCTTTGGCTTACCCTTGCGCGAGGCGGTGAACAGTACCTTTTTTGCACTTGCGCTGGGGCGGGGCTTGTCGGCGGCGATTATGAATCCATATTCCCTTGAAATGAGAAAAACCTATCACACCTATCTTGCGCTTGCGGGGCTTGACAGGAATTGTGAGAAATATATTGCCTTTGCGGGCAATCTGCCCGCAGTTATCCCTGATACGGGTGAGAAAATGGCAGCTCCTGCCGCAGATATCAGTGATGGGAAAGGCCCGTTGCAAACTGCAATCTGCAAGGGGCTTTCCGCCCGTGCGGCAACCCTGACGAATGAGCTTTTGCAGACAAACGAACCCCTTGTAATTGTGGAAAACGAGATAATTCCCGCACTAAATGCCGTTGGTATCGGGTTTGAAAGGGGCAGTGTTTATCTTCCCCAGCTTCTGATGAGTGCAGAGGCGGCAAAGGCAGCCTTTGCATGTATCAAGCAAGCCCTTGGCGATGGCATCGGTGTTACACGCGGCGCTGTTGTTTTAGCGACCGTAGAGGGGGATATTCATGATATTGGCAAAAATATAGTAAAGCTTTTATTGCAGAATTACGGCTTTGACGTGCATGACCTTGGCCGCAACGTGTCTCCTGATACGATTGTGGAAAGGGCTGTGTCGGTACGTGCGCCGTTGGTGGCGCTCAGCGCCCTGATGACCACCACCGTGCCTGCGATGGAGAAAACCATTCTGCTGCTTCGCAAAAAGGCGCCGTGGTGTCGTGTGATGGTGGGCGGTGCAGTGCTGACTGCGGAATACGCGCAGGCAATCGGTGCGGATTATTATGCAGCAGATGCGATGGCCGCTGTTCGTTATGCCGAGGAGGCTGTTCAATAAAAAAAGCAGACCGTACGGTCTGCTTTTTTATTTAGTTTAACGCATCTGGTAAAATGGGGTTGGTTTCAGGGGTGTCATAAAGCTTCATCGCATCATTCATAATCTTTTTAACGCGGGTGGAAACGGTAAAGAAATCACCAACTGTCGTGGTGGTACCGTTTTTCACGGTCGTGATGGTAGTAAAGAACTGACGGGCGTTTGAGGCATCCTCGTAAAAGCAATAGGTGTAGGAAAAGGTTTCTCCCGTCAATTCGTAGTATCTTGTTTCCTCGTTCCACTCACGCAGTGCGTAGTTGATAGTGATGGAAAGTGCGGCACCGTCCTTACCCGAATTGATAAAGGCCTGCTTTTCCGCATCGCTGAGTGATGAATAGCCGGACGTGGTGGTGGTCAGCAAGGACTTATAAAAGTTTTTAAACTGCATCGTATTCAGCACTCTGGAGGGTGCTCCGTCGTCACGCACAATCATCTTATCGGTTGTCAGCAGTGAGCTTGCGGTGTGGGACTTTGAAAGGGCGGCAAGCGTTTCCGAATTGTCAAGGTAGAAGGTGCCCTTGTAACCTGCAGGATATTTTGCCACAAAGCCCGGCGCAATTTGCACGGACATCTCGGTCATATAAGCAATATTGCCCATGAAGATATCGGAGGTGGCCCAATCCTTTGTGGTAAGAAACAGGAAGTCAAGCTGTGCGCCGTTGATTTTAACGACCATGTTATAGCCGTCAGCAGCCTTTGTAAAGTCGCCCGTGCTGCTGTCGTAGAGCATACAGAGGTTGTAGACGTAATAATAGCCGTCCTCGCCCTTGGGGCTGACCAGAATTTCGTGATATTCCTGGTCTGTTTTTTTGATGACGTCCTGACCTGTTTTCTCGTTATAGGTGCGATTGACGTTGAGAATAAAGGATATACGGTGTGCATAGGTATCCATGCTCAGATTGTATGCACGAAGCCAATCGTCAAGATTATCCCCCATATTGTCGGCAGTACCCAGCTTAACAACCGAATCGGGTGCCCATGTGTAGAGGGCATAAAGGGTGTCGTCAATGCGGTGCTCATTTACCGCATAGCCCGAAAGGCCGCCATGGGTAATATAGGGAATGTTTGCGTAGTAGGTGTCCTGTCTTTTGTTGATGGAGCCGCTGTACGAGAAATGCACGCGCGGTTCGGTTGCCGTACCGTCAAAAATTTTGAAATCGGTTACGTCAAAATAATTTTGCGCGCTCATGTTCAGGCTTGCGGTGGGTGCGGTTACGTAGTCTTCAAGGCGACCGAACAGAATTTCCTCAATCGAACGGCTGTAATCGCTTTGTCCGATTTCCTTCAGAACATAGACCGATTCGCGTCCCTCATAACGGACAAAATATCCGTCGCCCGAGGGAATCTGATCGCCGAGAATAACCTTATGCGTTACAGCGGGAATATTGTCGGTGGGGTTTTCGTCTATCGTAATCACAAAGTATTTGGTGGCGTCGGCGGTGTTGGTGGGAAGGCCGTATTCGGCATAGCCCTTTTCCTTCACCCTGTTTGTATCAAGGCGCAGCAGGGTGGTTGTTCTGCCCGTGATGGTGACAAGGTTTGCAAAAAGAATGGATTGGTCAACCGAGAGGTCGGGGCGCTCCTTGATAATAAAGTGGCGTTCGGGATTTCCCGTTTCCTTGTTGGTAATTTCTGCGGCAAGGAAGCCAAAGCTGCCGTTTTCATTCACAACGGTGATGGAGGTGATATCTGCGCGCTCTGCATAGGGGTAGAGCAGAATTTCATAACCAAGGCTCAGACCGTCAAATCGAAAGGTTTCCCCCTCGTTCTCCTTGAGCACGGCGGCCACGGTGCTGAATTCGCCTGTTTCATCGTCAACGTATACCAATGTGCCGGCCGCGGTGATATAGTTGCCCTCGACGGTCATATCGGTTACGACGTCGCCCTTTTTGGTTTTCAGCACGTATACGCCGTCCTTTTTGGCAACGAAATATTTTGTGCCGTCAGTCGGATCGTAAAAGGGTGTACGCGACGTGAAAAACGCGGTCAGCCCAAATGCAATGCCGAGCAGGAGTACGGCAATCAGGGAGATAAGCAACGCGCGGCGTTTTTTCCCGATCGCGGTTTTGGCACGTAGAATGGACTTGTTTTTTACGGGTTGGTTCATGCGTGCTTTCTCCTTATCATAACGTAAATGCCTGCGATAAAGACAATGGTGGCAGGAACTACGGTGAGGATAACGGTGTATTGATTGGCCGCGGAGGAGGTGATAGAGGCAATCTCCATGTTTCTGTAGTATTTGCAATCAAGCGCAACAGGGACGACCAGGCTGCCCATCGTGCTGCAGGCATAGGAGAGCACGGCTGCGTTACCGTAGCGGTCATTGGCCAGGGTGGCATTTGAAGCAAAATCGGTGGAGGCACAGGCAAGCACAAAGGCGTGAGAGGTGCTGCCTACGGTGTAATTCGGGATAGATTCGCAGGAGAGCATCATGTAGGAATAGGGGTTATCCTTTGTAGCTGTGCTGACCTCCATGCCGTTTGCCATCGCAACTGCAGTGTCTGAGGATTGAAAGACGTGATAAACGTTGCGGTTGTGCGCGTTGCTTGTATCGTGGGCAGCGGTAAAATCGTCATATACCTTTTCCTTGTAGTATTCCGAGAAGCGCAGTGCGGTTGTATTGGGGAAGTATACGGGGGGACGCACGGCAGAGCTTTCGCGCAGGGGCTTGGTGATAGCCGTGCCGGTATTTTCACCGGGGGCGTATTTTGCAAGGTTGGTAAAGCCGCTTACCGTTCCCGAGGAGTCAAGATCACGGATAACGGTGGTGGCGGGCGTTGTATCGTCCGTACGGGCGATGGCAATACCCCATTCCTTGAGATATTGCTCAAGGTTTTTGAGGGTAGGCGTATCCTTGTCAAAGAACACCATCATGGATTTGCTCTCGGCCAGAAAGGCTTCGATTTTCTCAATTTCCGAAACATCGGAGAGTGCGCCCTTTGCCTCAAAGTCGCGTTGAGGATCACAAATCACAAGCAGGCGACAGGCCGGATCCAGGTTTTCCTTGGTGAGGTCAACGGGCTTCACCTCAAAGCCAATCTGAGCAAGCAGGGTGGTAAAGGATTCGTCGTAGGTTTCGCCGTGGTTGACGGTTACAGCGGCGATGGGGGCGTTGGCCTGTGTGACCGAAAGCACACCTGATACCATTGTCTGCTCCCCGTTGTAGCCCACGACATAGCCGTCCTGGTCAAGCTTGAAGAAGTTCTCAAGGGTGTATACGCGAGATGCGTTGTCACAGGTGACAATGACGCTTTGCGTGGTGATATCCTTGCCCGAGGTTTCGCGGAAGCCGTTGACGGCAGATGGGTTGGTGTAGATGTCTACGTGTTTTACGGTAACATTACCGTAGTACTTTTGAATATCACGTGCGGTCTTTAAGACCTCAAGCATCAGGGTGTCCTGCTCCCAGGCGTCTGGCTCATCGCAAAGGATAATCTGCACCTGCTTGTCCTGATTCATCTGGTCAAGAAAGCCCTTTGCCTCGTCAGAGAGGGTATAGCGCGGCTCCGGAGTCATGTCAATATACCAGAGATATTTGTCGGTCAGCGCGGTAAAGATGGCGTTTGCCAGGATAACTGCGGCGATGATGATAACAGTCAGCGCAAGAGAAAGACTGCCATGACGGAATTTTTTGGTATGAATAAGATTCATTGTGGCACCTCCTTAACCCCAACGGCGCTTGTCGTATACACGCACCGTAAGGAAAATAAACACGCCTGCAATAGACACGTAGTAAAGAAGTGCTGAAAAATCAAACAGGCCGAGAGAGAAGTTGTCGTAGCGGCTCAGCACTGAAATCCAGTTCAGGACCGCGCGAACGGGGGCGGCATTGATGGCAGAGGATACGATGCCGATAAGAGTCATGACGCCGAGCACGGCGATGGTAATCACGGCGGCGGCGAGCTGACTTTCGGTCAGGGAGGAGATGAATATGCCAACGGCGATGAAGGCAGCGCCGATAAGCAGGATACCGATCAGACAGCCGATAATTTCACCGCCTACGGGGCCAATCTGCGTGTCGGCAGTAGAAGCGCTGCTTTCGGAAATCGAATAGACGGTCAGGGGGAAGAAATTGATGCAGGAAACAAGAATACTTGATGCGAACAGCGTGTATGCGGCAAAAAATTTACCAAGCACCATGCCCGTAAGGGAAACGGGCGAGGTCAGAAGCAGCTGCTCGGTTCTGGTCTTGCGCTCCTCAGCGAAGGAGCGCATGGTCAGCAGGGGAATCAGAACGATAAAGGTAAAAACAAGAAATTGAAAATAGGAGGAGGTGTTATAGCTGGCCTGCTGAATGGTGGTGAAAGCACAGATCAGCGAGGCGACGGCAAGAAAAATGCCGATAAAAATGTATCCCACGGGTGTCGTAAAATAACCGCGCAGCTCCTTTTTGAAAATAGCAAACATGAATCAAACGGTTGGCTATGCCAACGCTCCTTTCTTAACAGGCAGTATTATTCCTCACCCTCGTAAGGGGCAATGCTTTTTTGCTTTTGGGCGGTTGCGTCAAGAATCGACTGTGCAAGGTCACGCTCGGGAGCCTGTCCGCGCGTGCGTTTGCCGCCTCTTGGGGGCTTTTTGCCCGATGCAATTTCGTCGGTTTTATCCACTACCGAGATAAAGATGTCCTCAAGGCTCATGCCAAGCATCTCCAGGCCGATAAGGGCCCAGCCCTTTGCGGAGAGTGCGAAGAACAGCGATTTGCGGATATCCACGCCCTTGGTGCTTTCGATGTGGTAGATATAGGCATCGCCGTCGCGTGCGGAAAGTGCCTCGGCATAGGTAACGTCGGCACGGTCGCGGAGCATGGACAGCACCTCCTTCTGCGGTCCGCAGATGGTGGCCTGATAACGGAAGCTGTTTGCTGCAATGCGGTTGATGTTTTCGGTTAACTCATCTGCTACGATTTTGCCCTTGTTGATGATGATAATGCGATCGCATACCGCCTGTACCTCCTGCAGGATATGTGTGGAAAGAATGACGGTGTGGTCGCGCCCCAGCGTGCGGATCAGGTTGCGGATTTCAATAATCTGCTTCGGGTCAAGGCCTACGGTCGGCTCGTCAAAGATGATGACGGGCGGATTGCCAATCAGTGCCTGTGCAATACCGACGCGCTGGCGGAAGCCCTTGGAGAGGTTGCGGATAAGACGCTTGTACACATCGGTCAGCTTGACAACCTCGCAGATTTCCTCAAGGTGCTTGGTGCGGTTCATCGTACAGCCCTTCAGGTTATAAACGAAAATCAGATATTCCTCAACCGTCATATCAAGGTACAGCGGAGGCTGCTCGGGCAGGTAGCCGATACGGCTTTTGACGGCAAGGGGGTCATCAAGCACGTTAATGCCGTCCACCGTTACGCGGCCTGCTGTAGAGGAGAGGTAACCCGTAATGATGTTCATGGTCGTACTTTTGCCTGCGCCATTGGGGCCAAGGAAGCCGATGATCTCGCCCTTTTTGATTTCGAGGCTGATGTCATCTACCGCGCAGGTTGCACCGTAGCTCTTGACCAGATGATCAATTTTTATCATAGCAAATCCTTTCACACGCGCGGACTATGCACGCGCGCTTTATATACAGATAGCAATAGTTTAACATATTTTGTCCATAAAATCAACTGTAAAAAATGTTTTTTTGTCTATGTTGTGTGATAATTTCCTGAATTTTTGGCATTTAGTAAAAAACAACGCGCCCTGCGCGGTGTTTCGGTTAAATCTGCTTGTGTACGCTTTTGTACTCATCGTAATAGCGGTAGTAGGGGCAGGCGGCGGTGTTGCCTGAAAGAAAGCGGCTCATTTCGTCCTCGTCAAGACGCATCATACAGGAGTATTCCTCGTAATATTCGTCGTAGTCGTAAAACTCACAGCTCTCACAGCTGGTGGCTCTTTTTTGCTCTTTTGCCATAGCGCCTCTCCTTTTTTGTTACTGGTATCAGTATAACACGGGTGCTTTAAAAAAGCAATACCTAAAAGCCAAGGCAGGAAGGGAAAAATCCGCAGATAAAATGCAGAAGTGCTGGCCCCCACACGCTGCGATGCCTTTGGAACATAGCACCTGTAATCAAGGAGAGGGCAAGGGCGGCCAGCATCATACCGAAGCCGTAAACCACGTGCAGCGCGGCAAAGGTCAATGCAGCCAAAAAATTAGCGGTGTGCGGGCGATTTTCAAGTGCGATTTCTAACCCGTAGAGCAACACGCTTTTTGATAAAATTTCCTGAAAGGGGGCAACTAAAAAATAGGTCAAACGGGAAATATCCCCCCTGATGTGCCAGGAAAACGTCAGGGGAAATCCCGCAAGCAGACGGAATACAATCAGCGCCACGAGAAAGCAGGCCGAGAGCAGACTGCCGACGGTCAGAGAGTCCGTCAGGGTGGCAGGCGGGCAGTGGATTCCCATTTTATCAAAGCGTAAGGGGACAGTCAGTGCCAGCAGAATAAAGGTGAGCATACCAAGTAATTCAATCAGCCGCCCGTAAAAGTAGGTGGGGAGCGCAATCTGTCTGTCAAGCAGCTGCCAGCACAAAAGATAGCTTGCAAGCAGAACAAAAAGATAAGATAATATTTTTGTGCTGTGCGTTGTTTGTTCCAAATAGCTCACCCCTCTCCAAGGAAAGTTTTGCCAAAAGCAAAAGGGATATTCGCGTGGCGGAAGGGTACGCAAAAAAAGTGCAAAAATTTTTGTTTTTCCTCTTGACAACGCCTACTCGCTGTGCTATAATACCAAAGTACGAAAAATTGTACCTGCGGCATTAGCTCAGCCGGATAGAGTGCCTGGCTACGAACCAGTAGGTCGGGGGTTCGAATCCCTCATGCCGCGCCATAAGAAAAGCCCCCACCTCGCGTGGGGGCTTTTCTTATGCTGTGATATGAGGGTAAGAGAACCCCCATCGGAAGATTTTAAATCTCTGAAAAATTCAGACTGCATCACGGTAAATCTTCCCACGACAGGCCCGCCTGTCGTAATGGTTCAGAATCCCTCATGCCGCGCGATAAGAAAAGCCCCCACCTCGCGTGGGGGCTTTTCTTATAACGCACCGCCGAGGCGGAGCAGGAATGCGGCAAGGAAGATGGAGAGAGCGCCTGCAAGGGTAGACCAGACCACAAGCTGGCCTGCCAGGGTGACGTCGCCGTTCATTTCCTGTACCATAGGTACACTGGGTACGGCAACGGGGGTGGCAAATAGGGAAGCGTATGCGGCAAATTCTGCCTTGCCAAGGTCGCCGCGGAAGAAGATGTAGGCAATACCAAGGGCGAAAAGAGGTACGATGGCACAGCGCATCACAGTGCCGCAGATAATCTCGCGCTTGAGGGAGGACACGGCGGAAAGCTCAAACTGTGCGCCAAGCACCAGAAGGGCGAGGGGAATGGCAAGACTGCCGACGTACTGTAATACCTCCATAACGGGAGTGATTTGCGTGAGGCGGAACGAAATATCGAAATGTGCCAAGACAGTACGGATGCCAATCGCAACAAGGCCCGAGAAAATGCCGATGATCAGCGGATTTTTGATGATACCGAGAATGATTTTTTTGACACTGACGCGCTCACCCGAATCATTGCCAAGTGCCGAAAGGCTTACGACGGCAAGAACGTTGAACAGAGGAATCACGGCAGCAGAAAGGAGTGCGGCCGCCATCGCGCCTGCCTCACCGTAAAGCGACTGTGCAAGGGGGATACCGATCAGCGAGTAGCCCGAACGGAAGGAAGCCTGCACCAGCACGCCGCGGCGATCCTTTTTGCGTGCAACCACAAAGGAGAGCGGGACTGCTACGGCAAAAATGACCAGTAGTGCAACAATTGCAAAAAGGATGAAGGTGAGGTTGATGCCCGACAGATCCTCAATGCGGTATATCTTGAGAAAGAGCATAACGGGCATAAAAATGCGGAAAACCAGCCTGTTACCTGCGGTGGCAAACGAGGCCGGTATCATGCCGATACGCTTTAAAAAATAACCTAAGGCAACCATCAAAACAATGGGTGCCACGGCGCAGATTGCAAAAATAAAAGAATCCATACTGCCCGTCCTTTGCAAAGATTTATATAATAGGAAACAACCAGCATATTGTAGCACGAAGAGGACATTTTTGCAATTGGTGAATTGTCAGAATTTTAATAAAAAAATACGGCATTTTTTGACAAAATAAGCAAAGATTATTTATTTATAACGCAAGATTGCAGAAAAGATGAAAAAATATAAAAAGGCGGCGCGCCGTGCGGCGCGCCGTCAGCTTTTATTCGTTTTCAAAGAGAGGAGTTGAGAAATAGCGCTCTGCCGTATCGGGCAGAACGGTTATCACAGTTTTGCCTTTTCCTAATTTTTTTGCCAGGCGAATGGCCGCTGCAACGTTGGTGCCGCTGGAGATGCCGCACATAATACCCTCCTCGCTTGCCAGGCGCTTGGCGGTGGAAAGTGCTTCTTCATCGCCCACAATGCAGATGTCGTCGTAGATTTCCTGATTGAGAATGGCAGGAATCAGACCGTCACCGATGCCCATTTGCAGATGTGTACCAATGGAGCCACCTGACAGAATAGCGGCGTGCTCAGGCTCTACTGCCCAGATGGTCATATCGGGGTTGGCGGCCTTCAGTGTTTCGCCAATGCCCGTAATCGTGCCGCCTGTGCCGATGCCCGAGCAAAAGCCGTGAATCGGGCCGTTAACGGCCTCTAAAATCTCTACGCCTGTCTGGCGGCGTTGAATATCCACGTTGTTGGGGTTTTCAAATTGCTGGGGGACGAAAACCCTGGAATCTTCGCGCTGCATACGCAGGGCTGTTTGCAGACATTCCTCAATGCAGTCGCCGATGTTGCCTGCATCGTGCACCAGCACGACCTCCGCACCGTAGTGCCTTACCAGCTTACGGCGCTCCTCGCTGACTGAGTCGGGCATGGTGATAACCGTGCGGTAGCCGCGCACTGCACCAACAAGTGCAAGGCCGATACCCTGGTTGCCGCTGGTTGGCTCTACGATGATGGTGTCAGGGCCGATTTTGCCCTCGCGCTCGGCCGCGGCAATCATATTGTAGGCGGTACGCGTTTTGATAGAGCCGCCGACGTTCAGGCCCTCGTATTTGACGAGAATTTCAGCCCCGTCAGGGGGCGCCATGTGGGAAAGGCGAATCAGGGGGGTTTTGCCAATGGCATCTAAAACCGAATTATAAATCATAGATATACCTCAAAAAACAATCTGTTGATATTTTATACCAAAACCGAAAAAATGTCAACAGCCTTTTGTGCGGTTGGCTGTTTTATCGCATTCACCTGTGAAGGGGGGTCACGCAACAGCTCGTTCGCACGCGAAAGGCGGCACCCGAATCCGAGTGCCGCCTGAATTGATTGTTGATTAGTTTTGGGAATCAAACATACGCTGCATTTGTGCTGCAAGATCGTCCTCGGCAGCGCTGCCGCCCTGGGGGGCATCCTCCTCCTGCTTGAAGCTCTTTTCCTTGGTAGGGGCAGAGTAGGCAGGTGCGGGAGCAGAGTAGGTAGGAGCAGGTGCGGGAGCAGAGTAGGTAGGCGCGGGAATTGCGGCAGGTGCCGAGCCGTATTCCGACTCACGGGAGCAGAGCAGGAAAATGCCGCCAAGCGCGTTGACAAAAATCAAAACACAAACTGAAAGGCCAACAGAGGGCTTTCCCTTTTTCATCTTTTTCAGTGCAACCAGACCAATGATAAGGGGAAGCACCATCCAGAACTGGAAAATTATGCCGATAATGATAAAAACTTTAGCTGCTGTTTTCATAAAAAATCTCCTTTGGTTGTTGGGGTACTATCATTATATCGTGAATAAATATTCTTGTCAAGTACTTTATAAAGAAACCGCACACGAGAAAATTTGGAAAGATGTACGGATAATGGAACAGAAGCATCGGGTTCTCGCCCACCTCGTTATAACAAAAACACCCCCATGCGGGGGTGCCTTTGTTATGGTGGAGCATCTACAACGAAAATCGAATCATTATAGAAACGCAAGATTTGCCATTACTGCTCTTTTCCACAGGAGGGACAAAACCTTGCATCTGCGTCAATTTTTGCGCCGCAATGCTTGCAAAACTTGGTAGCGCACATTCCTTCATTGATGGCGGCCGTGGCGGTTGTCACCGCATCGGACACAATGTCGGCAACGTTGCTTGCAATAGCTGTCAGGTCTTCCTTATTTTCTTCTTGGATGTACCTTGTACTCTTGGCTTTCATCTTCGCAATCTCGGGGCCAAAGCCTCCCACAATACCCGCAACTGCCACAAAGACACCGAATGGCATCAAAAATCCGCCAATCATAAAATGATTGCTCTCAAAATTGCCAAAGCCAATGATGACAAGCACCATGCCGCAAACCGCAACAGCAATACCCAGCACTCCGATAATCTTTAATACAAGGAAATGTATCGGTTTCTTTTTCATAGTTCCTCCTCGCCAATCGGCAATTTTCATTACCGCAAACATTTGAATGTTTCTCTCTCGCTACGTCGGCGGTTAAGTGTTTTGAACGGTAGCCAACGCTTATCATCATCTTGATTTTATCGCATTTCGCCCTGTTTGTCAATCGCATATGCAGAAAAATCGATATTGTCGAAAACAAATCGAAAGATATTAGATCAAAATATTTTCGCTTACTCGCTGACGATTTATTCCATGGTACTCTTGACACAAGTCTCTCGGAAGTTTGGGTGCAAGCCAAAGAAACCAACAACACTTCCTGCTCGTGTCAAGAGCCTTTCGCGGCATAAAGTCGTCAGCAAAAACAAAAAAAGCCGAACCTTTTTCAAAGTTCGACTTTCTTTAAGTGTGGTGGAGACGAGGGGGCTCGAACCCATGACCTCACGGATGTGAACCGTGCGCTCTGACCAACTGAGCTACGCCTCCATATGCTTGATAACGCAGTCATTATAGCACAAAGATTTTCAAAAGTCAAGGCGTATTTTGCGATTTTCAACTTGATTTTTTGGCCACGGTATTGCCATTGGCAAATATAGATTTTCACAAGATGCCTATTCACCTTTTTAAAGAGTGGGGCTTCCTCTTCATAGTTTATGGAGCGTACGGTGAAATATGTGTTCGATAAAGGGTATATTCCTTTCTTTTTGCGTAAAAACTGCTTGTAACGCGATTGTGGGGTGATTGATATGAAATCGGTTTGGCAGGAGAATGTTGCACGTGTATCCTTTTCTCCGCTTCAGGGAGATAAAAGCACCGATGTTTTAATCATCGGCGGCGGTATAGCGGGTATTCTGTGTGCTGAAAGGCTTTGCCGTGCAGGCGTGGATTGCATATTGGTTGAGGCAAAGCAAATCTGCAGCGGTGTAAGCGCTCATACTACGGCCAAGGTAACGCTGGCGCACGGCTTGTGCTACGATAAATTCATCAGACGATTCGGTGTAGAGAAGGCAGAGCTTTACCTTGCGGCACAGCAGGGTGCATTGACGGAATATGCCAGAATGGCGCGTACGATAGATTGCGATTACAGAGAGCGTGATGCGATTGTCTATACGCTTCGTGACAGAAAGAGGATAGAAAACGAGCTGGCGGCACTCAATCGTTTGGGGGCTCGTGCAATGCTGACAGAGGCATCGGAATTGCCCTTTCCTACGGTGGGCGCTTTGCGCGTGGGGGCACAGGCGGAGCTGCATCCGTTAAAGCTTTTGTATGCGCTGGCAAGGGATTTGCCTATCTATGAGGACACCAAGGTGCAGGAGCTTGTGGGGCATAAGGCAATCACCCCACACGGTGAAATCAGCTTCAAGCGCTTGATTGTGGCCACACATTTTCCGATATTCAATAAGCACGGATTTTATTTTTTGAAGATGTACCAGCACCGTTCTTACGTTCTGGCGCTTGAAAATGCCTGCAGGATGAGCGGTATGTATGTGGATGAGGCGGATGCGGGGCTTTCCTTCCGAAATTACGGGGAGCTGCTGTTGCTTGGAGGTGGCGGACACCGCACGGGCAAGACAGGCGGGTGCTGGCAGGAGCTTAAGGCGTTTGCCGAAAAGCATTATCCCCAAGCCCGTATTGTCGCAAAATGGGCAACACAGGACTGTATGACACTTGACGGTATCCCTTATATCGGCAGGTATGCGAGGCACACCCCCAACGTATATGTGGCAACGGGCTTTCAAAAATGGGGCATGACCTCGGCTATGGTGGCGGCGATGCTGCTGACTGATCTGATATGCGGAAAATCCAACCCGTATGCCGCTGTTTTTGCGCCTACGCGTCCTATGTGGCGTCCGCAGCTTATCGCCAATATTCTTGCATCGACAATCGGATTGCTCACGCCGACCGTGCCCCGTTGTCCGCATCTCGGCTGTGCGCTTAAATACAATCCTGCCGAGCATTCTTGGGACTGTCCCTGTCATGGCTCGCGCTTTGCAGAGGATGGGACGCTGCTTGACAATCCGGCAACAGACGGTAAAAAACGGTAAGTGGTCTTTCTTTTTGCACTTTATGTTCATAAGGGCACAAAGGGTATGAAAAAAGGAGCGGCATCCCAACAGACGCCGCTTCTTTTATGATTATTCTACTGTTACGGATTTTGCAAGGTTGCGGGGCTTATCTACGTCAAGTCCTTTTTGTGCAGATACGTAGTAAGCAAGTAATTGCATCACGCAGCATGCGGGGAAGGGAGCAAGCAGCTCATCAATTTCGGGCAGAACAATATGCATATCTGCGGGAATTTCGTAGGCATCATGCACGGCCTTGGTTGTGATGGCCAACAGCTTCGCACCGCGCGAGGTCACCTCGCGAATGCCCGAAAGCATTTTTTCCGCCAGTGCGGATACCGTGCAAAGTGCTACTATGGGGGTGTTATCCACGACCAGAGAGATGGTGCCGTGCTTCAGCTCACCTGCTGCATAGGCCTCGGAATGGATATAGCTGATTTCCTTGAGCTTCAGCGATGCCTCCGTGCAAAGGTCACAGTCGATACCGCGGCCGATATAGAAAAGATGCTCGGCATCCATCAGAGCTTTGGCGTAGGTGCGGATTTCATCCTTCATAGCAAGCGTCTGCTTGATGGCTTGGGGGACGGCGGTAAGCATTTTGCCGACGACTTCGCGCACGTCAGCCTCGTTGATTTTGCCGCGTACCAGGGCCAGACGAAGTGCAAACAGGTAGAGCAGCGCGCACTGTACGCTGTATGCCTTGGTGCTGGCAACAGCAATTTCGGGGCCTGCCATCGTGTAAAGCACGCTGTCTGCCTCGCGCGCAACGGTAGAGCCAATCACGTTTACGATGGCGAGCGTATAAACGCCCTGTGCCTTGACGTGGCGGAGCGCTGCTAGCGTGTCAGCGGTCTCACCGGATTGCGATAGGAGAATGACCAAATCGTCCTTGTGAAGAATCGGATCGCGATAGCGGAATTCGCTTGCAATCTCTACGCGTACAGGTACACGGCAGATACGCTCAATGATATTCTTGCCAATCAGTCCCGCGTGCATAGCGGTGCCGCAGGCGACGATGTGAATCGTGCTGAATTTGTTTAAAAAGCGGCTGTCTAACGCGTCAAGACCGAAATGAGGGAGCCCGTCCTTCAAATGTGCGGAAACGGTGAGGGCAATTGCCTCGGGCTCCTCGTGAATTTCCTTGAGCATAAAGTGGGGGAAGCCGCCCTTTTGCGCTTGCTGCACGTTCCAATCCACGGTTTCGGATTTTTGCGTGACGGTCTCGCCCTTCTCATTGTAGAAGGTTACGTCGGGGCCTTCCAGCACGGCCAGCACGCCATCCGTAGGACGCCAATAGGTATTGGTGTGCGCCAGCACAGCAGGCACATCGGAGGCAATCAGACCGCCCTCGCCCGTGGTTGCTACGATAAGAGGATTGTCACGGCGGACGGCATAGATGCGGTCAGGGTAGTCGGCAAAGCAGATACCAAAGGCGTAGGAGCCGCGCAGCATGGTCAGAGCCTTGAAGATAGCAGACCGTGGCTCGCCAGTTTGGACGTAGTAATAATCCACCAATTTGGCGGCAATTTCGGTGTCGGTCTGGGAGGCAAAGGTGTAGCCTTGCCCTGCGAGGAACACGGCAAGCTCCATATAATTTTCAATAATGCCGTTATGCACCAAAGCCAAGCGCTCGGTACCGTGGGGGTGAGAGTTGGCGTCTGATGGCTCGCCGTGCGTTGCCCAGCGCGTGTGGCCGATGCCGCAGGTTGCGTCGCCAAGATAAGAGCAGCCTGACAGCTTTTCCTCTAAAAGTGCCAGACGTCCCTTCGCTTTGACTGTTTGCAACCCGTTTTTTTGTACCGCAATACCTGCCGAATCGTATCCTCTGTACTCTAAGGTTGCAAGACCTGCGAGCAGAATGGGGACAACCGATTTTTTGCCGGTATAACCGATAATTCCGCACATAATGAAATCTCCTTTGTGGTCATATAATTGATTGTTTGTTGCAGGATAATGGCTTTTCAGGTATTAAAAATCGTTGGACGTGCTTGGAAAAAAGCGTCTGCTACAACTATTTCACAGTAACAGTATAGCAATATTTGTCAATCGGTGCAAGCAAGTTTCATTGGAACTTTTTTCGCAACCTGCGGTTGCGTCCCTTGGCAGAAAGGCGATGATATGCTTTTAGCGCGTGTTGTGCGAGGCTGGAAAACAGAGGAGAGGATATCAAAATCGGGGATATAAAGCAGAGCTTTTGAGGAAAAATATGATAATATTCTTTTGGAGGAAACACGATGCGTAAAACAAAAATCGTATGCACACTCGGTCCCGCAAGTGAAACAAGGGAGATTGTGACAGGGCTTTGCAGGGCGGGTATGAATGTGGCAAGAATGAATTTTTCACACGGTACGCACACCGATCACCAAAGGAGAATTGACATTGTAAAAGAGGTGCGTGAAGCACTTGGACTGCCTGTTGCCATTATGCTGGATACAAGGGGGCCTGAATACCGTATTAAAGCCTTTGAGCAGGGCAGGGTACAGCTTTTTGCGGGCAACCGATTTACCTTTACTGCTGACGAGGTTGTCGGTACCGAGGAGCGTGTTTCGGTCAATTATAAAAAGCTGCCCCAGGAGCTTTCGGTAGGGGATACCGTTTTGTTGAATAACGGGCTTTTATCCTTTGTTGTTGAGGAAATCAAGGGCGCGGATATTATATGCACTGTGCTGTGCGGCGGCGAGCTGTCTGACCGTAAGAGCATGAGTTTTCCCGGCAAGGTGATGAAGCAGCCCTATCTTTCTCTGCAGGATAAAAGAGATATCAAATTTGGTGTGGAAAACGGCGTTGATTATATTGCCTGCTCCTTTGTTTCCTGTAAGCAGGATCTGATAGACGTCCGCAATTATTTGCACGAGCTGGGTGCAGAGGATGTGGAGCTGATTGCAAAAATTGAAAACCAGTCGGGCGTAGACCACATAGAGGAAATCTGCGCGTATTGTGACGGCATTATGGTCGCGCGCGGCGATATGGGGGTTGAAATTCCCTTTGAGCATCTGCCCGCCATTCAGAAAATGCTGATTACAAAATGCAGCATGCTTGGCAAGCGCGTGATTACCGCAACCGAAATGCTGGAGTCGATGATTACCCATGCAAGGCCCACCAGGGCAGAGATTTCTGATATTGCCAATGCCGTTTACGACGGCACCAGTGCCATTATGCTTTCGGGGGAAACTGCGGCCGGCAAATATCCTGTGCAGGCTGTGGAAGCGATGGCAAGAATTGCCGAATTTACAGAGGGTACGATTGACTATAAAAGGCGGTTTCATGATGCCGATTTTAAAATTCAGAGCATGACGGATGCCATTTCTCACGCAACCTGTGGCATAGCGATTGATATGACGGCAAAGGCCATCGTTGCCTGCTCGCTATCCGGCATGACAGCAAGAATGGTATCGCGTTTTCGCTCTCCCGTACCGATTATCGGCCTGACGACAAACGAAAGCACCTGGCGAAAGCTGGCGCTTTCCTGGGGTGTTATCCCGGCAATGTGTGAGCAATTTACCTCAACCGACGTGCTTTTCTATACGGCAAAAAAGCTTGCGGCAGGTATGCTGAAATTATCAAACGGGGATCGTATTGTCATTACGGGGGGTGATACTACGGGCCATTCGGGTAACACCAATTTGATTAAGATCGACGAGATATAAGATTAAACAAGGCTAACCCGTTGCAAGCAGTTAGCCCTCAATATTTGCATCAGCGCAACGAGAGAAAAAGGGTTTAGGAATCAATTCCAAAGCCTAACAAGTCGGAATGACGGGGTTTGAACCTCGTTTTTGGCTCATCGGTATATGACGTTTAAATATATGTCACAGCATCATATTTTTTCATTTTAGCCGTGAATCAGCGCAAGCGTTTCGCATTTATCAATCCCCCACATCGGGGCTGTTTATAAAATTTAGGTATATTATGCTTCGTTGTCCTTGTCAGGTTCTCTCAAAACATTCCGTAAAGGTAAAAACGAACAAATTCTACGATGAGGAAAATAATCGAATTTTTTTCGAGAATCCCTTGACAATTTATTCACGATAATATATAATAAAATTCCTTAGAATAGTTTAATATTACACTTTAATTCCTCACTAAATTTTATTTTTCAATGATTCGGAGGTGCAGCATTGAACAAAATCACAAAGCAAATGCTATTCTTCTCAGTCGTGTCGCTTTTCCTGTGCATGTCAATGTTGATTGGTACGACATACGCATTATTTACCGACAGTGTGAGCAGCGCAAACAATATTATCAAGGCAGGTAATACCTACTTGCCCAAGATCTATGGACTTTTGGTCGATCAGAGCACCGATCTTCATATTGAAAACTACGATTTCGATCTGTTGAGCGACAAGAGAGTAGACGCGCTGATTCACGTTACCGACGGCTCGGAGGTAGACATCTACGGAAACACTAACCGCCTTGTTCATTGTGGCAGTACCCCCGCTGCTCCCGCTATTTCTGCGAATGAAAATTCAGTAATCAACATCTACGGCGGTTCGTACAGCGCAAAGGATGCCCCTATTATCGACATTACCGAGGGCTCGAAGGTCAACATATATCGCGGCATTTTCAGAGCAGACACCTTTACGGGCGATGCGAGTCACACCAAATTACTCGTAAATTGTGACAAAGCGTCCGACTGCGAGATAAAGATCTACGGTGGAACCTTTGTGAATTTTGATCCCAGCGAATCTGGGCTTGGAAGCCTGATCGACGAATCCTGTGTAATTCTTACCACCAAGCGCCAAAACGGAGAGATTTGGTACACCGTAGTTCCGGAGGAATACAAGGACTACACTCCCGTGTTTAGCACTGACGAAGCAATGGAAGCGCTGAATAACGGTGTGGCAGAGCTCCTGTTTGCCTGCGACATAAATCCCACTCCCAATACTGAAAACTTGATGTACGCTACCTCCACCAACACGATGAAATTTAGCGGACTCGGTTCTATTATCACTATAAGCGGCACCGGCACTTCCTCCGAGTCCTATGATTACGGATACGTTGCCTTTATCCCCCTCCCCGGTCACGATGCGGAAATAAGCGATATGAAGTTTGTCGGTGAGGGATTTGTTGAGATCGGTGATTATGCCCAAGGCGGTGGCACTTATATCGCAAAAAATTTGACCATCGAGAATCTGATTGCTACTTATCACGTTAAAAACCTCCCGGATTACGTTGCTCCCGCTTTTTGCCAGTATGGCACCGCAACCCTGAAAAATTGCATTATGACCGGTACTACCACAAAGAAGGCGGGCTATTCTCCGTATGATGCGGGGCTCCCAAACAGCTCCACGACGTTTATTGAGGGTGGGAAATACGGCTCCATTTATATTTGGAATCAAGCTCATGTAACGATTACCGATGCCGAGATCAATGTGATTGATTCCTGTGCAATCAACTATAAACGCGCAGGCAAGCTGTTAGGTAAGCTCACGGTAGATGACGGTACAAAGGTAGGAACCCTTCGCCTTACACCCGGTAGCTTCAAGCCTTCCGTTTTGATTAAAGCGGGCGCGGAAATTGGGCAGCTCATTTACGATGGTAATTATGAATCCTACATTGTGATTGAAGAGGGTGCAAAAGTTGGCGAAATCATCTTCAACGGTGTCCTTTATACTCTTGAGGAATGGCGTGCCAGATAATGCAAATTTCAAGTAAAAAAGAAGCACCCTCGGGTGCTTCTTTTTTGGTCGAAGCGACAGGATTTGAACCAGAGGCATCGATGTCCCAAACAAATCTGCACCGATTTTTTGCTTGATTTACAAGATTTTTCGGGGCTTTTGTGTCTGAAATCAATGCTTTCGGGTGCTCTTATAAACACTGTTTCCACATAGTCCGAAGCTGTAGATGGTCAAAACTGTGGTCAACCCACAACCGCCCACGATTCAGAGCCGAGGAATTCATCCAATGTCACTCACAAATAAATCTTATTAACGAAAATATTATAACATAAATTCTCTCAAAGTCCAGATTGCATTTCAGGAGAATTTGTAACGCAGAGTATTTTCTCAACACTCAAAAATCGAGTCGCAGAAAGCAAAGAAGGCGAACAACAGAGTAAGCGATATAATGCGAAAAATAACGATATTGTATAAGGGCTTTTTTATGATTTTCCTCTTTAATAGTCAAAACAGTTTAGTCAGCTTGAAGGTGAATTCGGTGGCAGATGCTTTGGTATAGCAGCAAACATGGACTTCCTTCTGGTATGTACTTGCGAGGAAAATGGCGAGAACCCCGAACCTGTGATTTATAAGAAAAGATAATGCAGAGGGCTGACAAAATAAGAACTGTCAGCCTTCAAATTTATTCTTATCTCCGCACAAACTCTCCCGTGCCGCGATGGTGGCAAGCGTGTCGCCAAGCTGAACGAAAATGCTTGCAAGGAGTGCCATTTCATCAACTGTCAGTTTGCAAGCAATGGCATTGGCAAGTGCTGTGACCGCACTGGTCAATTCCAGCGATTTCATGTTTTATCAATGCTCCTCATGTTCCGCATTCTCTTTTGTACGATGAACTGTACCAAAGGAATGCTGGGGCGGCGCGTAGAGCGAATAGAGCTTCAAGGGTCGGTTGCCCATGTTGACGATGTTGTGCCATGTGCCTGCGGGAATGAGGATGGCGTAGTTTCCGTCCACACATCCAATCTCGCGCAGATCGTTTCGGCAATTGCCTATATAGATCGTGGCTCTTCCGCTCTCCACGCGGATAAACTGGTCAACGTCTTGATGCATTTCCACGCCGATGTCGCCGCATACGGGAATGCTCATTAAGGTCAACTGCATATCCCGTCCTGTCCAAAGTGTTGTGCGAAAATTTTCATTCATATTTGTTGCGTGATTGATATTAAAAACAAACGGCTCACATCCATAGTCGCATATTTCGGGATGCTCGCCACAGTTGCGTTTGTGCATAAGTGTACCTCCTTTTTAGGTTCGGTACAGTATATGCCGCATTTACTCGTTTGGATAGAGTGTCAGCTTGTCCTCATCAGGACGGTAAATGCCGAGAAATATCTCCTTTGCATCCTTATGTCCTTGCGTTTTCAACTGCTTTGTCAGCCAATTCACGTTGCGCCCAATACGGGAAAGATTTTCTCCCATGATCCGCCCGTCCATAATGATCTCCATACCGATGTGGGTCGCTTTTGCCGTAATCTTCAAATCCTCAGGTGTGGCAGGACGGTTTGCTGCTTTCGGCAGGATTGAGAGCTTTCCGTTGTGTTCAAATACCACCGTTTGTAGCTCGTTCATATCAAAATATCCCTGCTCTCGGCAGAGCAACATAAATTCCGAAAGGTCAAGCTTGGCTTTCTTCAAGTTCCTTCGGTATATTTTGCCTTCATTCATCAGGATGGTTGGCGTTCCGTTGATATACTTTCGTGCTTTTGGGAATTTGTGCGTGAGCAGGCTGAGCATAACCGATACTCCGCCGTAGATGCCGAGAGCAATAAGCGGCTTCCACGGCTCCTCAAGATTTGTAGCAAGCTCTGCGCCGATAGAGCCGATGGTGATACCCGATACGTAGTCAAAAAAGTCAAGCTGTGCTACCTGCTTGTGTCCCATGATTTTTGTAATGATAAACAACGCTGCCACTGATAATAGCGACGTCAATATGATCTTGATAATATCCATCTTGTCCCCACAAAAGCCGTTTCTTTTTAGTTTGCGGCAAATCAAGGAGAAATATGTTCTCACATCATAAAAAATCCCGAGCTTGTGATATATAAAAAAAGATAAAAACAACCGCTGAGGAATCTTACGAAACCTCAGCGGCATTTTTACGTTTATCTGAGTAGCGCAGGACTTGCGATGCCATATTCTATTTGTCGAGAAGAGTAATAGAGAGCGAGGGCTGACGAAATCAATCGTCAGCCCTCAAAAATTGCGTCGGAGGAAACAAAGAAAACAGGTTACGGCTTCATCACCTTGATAAAGCGGAACATTTCGTCAGGACCTTCATCGGGATCACGTTCGTCTGCATCGGGCATCGGATGATCCGGCTGGAAATATTCACACCAAAATTGGTCGATTTGAAAGCCGCACTTGTTTACGTAAAAATGAATATTGCGCTTTTCAAAATAGGGAGTACAGGTCTCCCAAACCTTCGTTTCAGGGTGCAGAGCCTCGACCTCCTGCCACGCGCCGTAGCCAATGCCTTTGGTGTGCTCCTCGGGGGAAACGAACAGGATCTCCAGCTCGTTGTGATGCGTTTCTTTGTTAATTTTCAGGATCACACCGCCAACCCGTCTACCGTCAAGCACAATGCGGTAGGTCTCGCTATTGGGCGAGTCGATGCAACGCTCGATGGTTTTGCGAGAGATGATCTCACCGTCATCGTCAATATGGTCATCCCGCTTGCCGAATTCCTCGATCGCTCCGTACTTGAACGCCCATTGATTGTCAAGAATGAATTGCTCACGGTCGTCTGCCGTA
>JAZOSC010000184.1:0-3164 GCA_045656925.1 Eubacteriales bacterium
GCGTGCTGCATCAAGATACGCACCGATGAGCTCATCAAAATCAGCAAAGGTATCCTTGGCGATGGCATCTGCTGCCTCACGCATCACGGTGAGAATGGTGCCCTCAACGGGCTTGGCCACAGCACCGTAGGCAAGACGGTAGCCTGTGGAGAGGGCATGGGTAAGGGCGTTGCAGTTGATTGTACCGTGCTCTGCAAGCTCCTCTGCAATACCCTTGAAGAACTGTGAGAAAATGACACCCGAATTGCCGCGTGCACCGTATACAGCGGCGGTTGCAAACAGCCCGGCGCACACACCTGCCTCCTCGGGAGAGCCCTTGATGCCTGCAAGACCGTAGCGCAGCGTCATCAGCATATTCGTACCGGTGTCGCCGTCGGGGACGGGAAATACGTTCAGCTCGTTTAAATAGGAGCGGTGCCTTTCAAGATTATCAATGCCGCCCTGCAGAAGGTTTATGAGGGCAGCACCGTTTAGTTCTTTCAGCATAATCGTTATCCTTGTTGTTTATTTGGAAAGCTCTGCGATAATTTCGGTCAGCATGGCCTTTTCAGCGGCACATTCCTCCGATACGGGTGCACCCAGGAAATAGGTGCTGATCATACCCGGGCCGATATTGGTGCCGCAGCCGTCAAACACGTCACCGACAAGCACACCGCGGCAGTTGATTTTACTTTCAAGCATGGCCTTCAGCTCGGTAGCGTAGCCTTCTCTGTCGCTGTGCATGATGAAAATGTATTGGTTCTCAATGTCGGTAGCCATGCGTGCTACATAGGCCACGGTAGCCTCAAGTGCCTTTTTGATGCCCTTGACCTTGGCAAGAACGGTGACATAGCCGTCAGTGTTGGAGTCCCCCATCGGCTTGACTCCTGCCAGGTTACCCATAAAGGCCTTGCCCTTGGAAATTTTACCGCGGCGTGCGATAAAGGTCAGGTCGTCAATCGGCCCCATCTGATGCACGCGGTGCTTGTTTTCCTCAAGCCAGCTGATGACCTCATCAAAGCTCTTGCCCGCTTGCTGCAGCTGAAGCGCGTAAGCCACAAGCAAGCCAAAGGAGCCTGACATACGAAGCGAATCAAAGGCATATATGCGGCGCTCCTTGAATTCTTGGGCAACGCGTGCGGCGGCTGTCGAAGCGGTTTGATAGGTTACACTGATTTTGGAGGAAATGGACATGCTGATGATGTCATAGCCCTCCTCTGCGTAACGGCGGAAGACCTGATAATATTCCTCGGGGCTGGCGGCGGCGGAGCTGACGGTGTTTTTCTTGCCTTCCAGCGTCCTATAAAATGCCTCGCGCGAGATTCCTTCCCAGTCAAGCGTGGTTTGCAGGGCGGTATCATTGATATGTACCCAGCCGCGTACGTAATCGACAAGTCCGAAGTGCGCGCGCATCTCGGGGGACAGGTCACAGGTGACGTCGGGCAGAATGATAAACTTATTCATGGTGCTCCTCCAAAAACGGTAGAATATCAGCATTTTATCTTATGTTGATTAAAATAAATCTAACATATTTTATCATATATTGATTTAAATTACAATAAGGAAGCGTGAAAAAACGGGTTTTGGCAGTTTTTTTGCCGTACGCGGTTCTTTTCTTTTATTGTTGCTTGTTGAAAAATCGGGCGGTGCGTGCTATAATGAAATGTATCAGCCGTGGGCCTTCAGCCCAATGGCATTCCGGAATGGAGGACGATCATGAAGCTTTCCCTGTTGCTGTCGGGAGAGGGGCTTTCCCTTTCCTTTGAGGTCTTTCCCCCCAAGACAGATATGAATTTTGAGAGCGTGCGCGCAGCGACTGAGGAGATTGCCGCACTTCGCCCCGCCTTTATGAGCGTGACCTACGGTGCCGGCGGCGGTGCCAGTCGCTACACCCTTGATATTGCAAGAAATATCAAGGAGCGCTACGGCGTGCCTACGCTGGCACATCTGACCTGTGTTTCCGCTACGCGGGAAACGGTCAGAGAAAAAATTGCGGCCATGCGTGCGGCAGGCATTGAAAATGTGATGGCGCTGCGCGGCGACCTGCCTGCAGACATGACCGAAACTGACCGTGCCGCTTGGCATTATCGCTATGCCATCGACCTGGTGCGCGAGCTGAAAAGCGAGGGCTTTTGCATCGGTGCTGCCTGTTATCCTGAGGTGCATCCCGAGAGTGTGAATCAGCGTGAGGATATCAGGCACTTAAAGGAAAAGGTGGATGCAGGGTGCGATTTTCTGACCACGCAGATGTTTTTTGACAACAATCTGTTCTATAATTTCCTTTACAAAATCCGCGAGGCGGGTATTACCGTACCCGTGATCCCCGGCATTATGCCGATTACAAACGGAAATCAGGTGGCACGCGCGCGTATGCTTTCGGGCTCCTTGATGCCGCAGCGCTTTAAGGCACTTGTGGATAAATTCGGCGATACACCTGCCGCGATGAAGCAGGCGGGTATTGCCTATGCGACCGACCAGATTATTGATTTATTCGCAAACGGTATCAAAAATGTGCACGTTTACTCGATGAACAAGCCTGATGTGGCGGCCGCCATTCTCGCAAATCTTTCGGATATTCTCGGATGATGCAGAACGTGCTTGTCAAATGCTTTGCGGCCCCCCCCTTACATATGCGTGAGGTGCTTCGCTATGCGGGCCTGCACGGCACGCCGGATGCCGCAGCCTGCGCTCTGCTCGACGAATGTCTGCGCGAGGCGCTTGACGGTCTTTCCTACCGCACGTGCTATGTGCAGCACCCTATAACACTGCTTGATGAGGTGGTAGATCTCGGCTATGCCACGGTTCACTCTGCCGACCTCTCCCGCTGCCTCGCAGGCTGTAGCGAGGCAGTGACCTTTGTGGCAACCGTCGGGCCGCTGCCCGACCGCATGGTCGCGCGCTACAGCGCGGTGACGCCCGCCAGGGCGCTGTTTCATCAGGCAATCGGTGCAGAGCGAATAGAATCGCTTTGCGATACGCTTGTGGCGATGCTGCGCGCTGAGCAAGGAATCACCCTGCGCCCACGCTTCAGCCCCGGATACGGTGACCTTTCACTGACCGTTCAAAGGGATATTTTCCGCGCATTAAAGCCGGAAAGGCATATCGGCGTGTCGATGACTGATGCGCTTTTGATGCTTCCCTCAAAATCGGTTACCGCCATCGTGGGCATCAAAAAGGAGTAACTA
>JAZOSC010000185.1:0-3489 GCA_045656925.1 Eubacteriales bacterium
ATTTATCTCCCTTTGGGCAGTTTATGCGTAGCGGTGCGATTTGGTTAGCCGCATCCAATATATCCAAGCAGAATTTTGCCCGAAATATTTGGGGGTGCAGCCGTATTTAAATACTCGTCAGGACTGACAATCAGCCCAGAAGCTCCGCTTTCAGCAGAGGAGCCAGGTCGCGCTGCTCCCACGGAATATCCAGATCCTCGCGGCCCATATGACCGTATGCAGCAATCTGCTTATAAATGGGGCGGCGCAAGCCGAAGCGCTCGATAATTGCGGCAGGGCGCAGGTCAAAATAACGGGAAACGGCAGCAGAAATCGCTGCCTCATCCACCACACCTGTGCCGAAGGTATCAATCATCACGGATACAGGACGCGCCACACCGATGGCATAGGCTACCTGCACCTCACAGCGCTTTGCCAGACCTGCGGCAACCACATTCTTTGCAATATAGCGTGCGGCATAGCAGGCGGAACGGTCTACCTTGGTGGGATCCTTGCCAGAAAATGCACCGCCGCCGTGACGTGCGTAGCCGCCGTATGTATCAACGATAATTTTACGGCCAGTAAGCCCCGTATCACCTGCAGGGCCACCCACAACAAAGCGCCCCGTGGGATTGACGTAAATCACCGTATTATCGTCCAAAAGCTCGGCAGGAATAATCGGCTTGATCACGTGTGCAATCATATCGGCGCGGATTTCCGCAACACCGACCTCGGGTGCGTGCTGAGTAGAGATCACCACAGTATCCACGCGCACGGGCTTATCGTCCTCATATTCCACTGTAACCTGCGTTTTACCGTCAGGACGCAGGTAAGCAAGTTTGCCGTTCTTACGCACCTCTGTCAGACGCAGGGCAAGCTTGTGTGCAAGAGAAATCGGCAAGGGCATCAGTTCCTTTGTTTCATCACACGCATAGCCGAACATCATGCCCTGGTCACCTGCACCCGTATCGAGTGCATCGGTCATATCGCCCTCCTTGGCCTCAAGTGCCTTATTGACACCCATCGCAATATCGGGAGATTGCTCGTGAATTGAGCTGATAACAGCGCAGCTGTCACAGTCAAAGCCGTATTTTGCGCGGTCATAGCCAATCTCGCGCACCGTTTCACGCACCACGGTCTGTACGTCAACGTACGCCTCGGTGGTAATCTCACCCATCACGGTTACAAGGCCCGTGGTACAGAAGGTTTCACAGGCGACGCGGGACATAGGGTCCTGACGCAGAATCTCATCGAGAATCGCATCGGAAATCTTATCACAGATTTTATCGGGATGTCCTTCGGTGACGGACTCCGACGTAAACAACATTTTTTTGCTCATAGTACACCTCAAAATAAAAAATCCCTCGCGACCGAGGGTGAAGTTAGGACTCATCTCTCGGGATTTAGCACCTTTTCATCACGATAGGTTGCTGTAGGTTCACAGGGCCTGTCCCTCCCCTACTCTTGATGATATTTTTGCTCTAATAGTATAACATAAACCCCTTGCCAATGCAAGGGGTTTTATCGATATTTTTCAAAATCAGGCGAAAATCCGAAAGGCGGCAACCACACCGTAGGAAGCAAGTGTCATAATCACGCCTGCAATCAAAACGCCGATAAAGCAGGACAAGAGCGCCTTCCAGAACTTCATATCAATAACAGCGGCGGCAAGCGAGCCTGTCCAGGCACCCGTCATGGGCAGTGGGATCGCCACAAAGATGCAAACTCCCCAAAACGAGTATTTCTCAACACGTTCGCGGTTCTTTTCTGCCTTTTTCGTGAGCCATGTGCCGATTTTGTGAAAAAAATTAACGCGGGATGCGGTCATTCGGACAATGATTTTTTTAATAAAAAGCAGAATAAAGGGTACGGGAATCATATTTCCCAGAACAGCAAAAAGATAGCTCTGCCACCAAGGTAGAGAAAGGGCCGCGCCAAGCGGAATGGCACCGCGCAGCTCAATAATCGGCAGCATGGCGCAAAGCAATACGCCAAGACGCGCACCCAGTGTTTCCGTTAAAAAGGCTTTGATTGCCGCAATCATGCTGAAGGCCTCCCCGTTTTATTTGATGCCAAATGTAATTTTTCCGCCCAATACCGTAAAAATCAATACCGTTGCGGCCGCAATCAGTAAAACTGCCGCCACGGTAATAAGAACTGTGGTCATATGTCGCTTTGCCATAACAGCCGCATTAGCTTCCTCGACATGCGCTACTCCCGCCGGTGCGCTCTTTCTGCGTGGCAAAAAGCCCGTTTTACGCAAAGCGCGCGAGAGTGATTTATAAAAAAGCAGCACAAAGCCAACGTTCAGCACTGCCTTGACGGCATTAAAGGGCAACAGCAGCGTAGGAATCATATCGCGTACGGCATCTGCCGTCACACCCATATAATAGGGTGTAATAAAAAGGTTGGCAAGAAGCATCACCGCAACCATTGCAAACGCACCTGCAAAAAGCGCTACAATTGCACCCCAGATTGTCTTTTTATATTTATAGATGAGCGACGCGGTCACCGAAAAGGACACCGAGCCGAGAATGTTCATAATCAAGCCGTAGACACCTGTGGTGCTGACGGTAATAAATTCCAAAAGCGGCACCAAAACAGATATGACAAGTGCCGAAACAGGGCCAAAATAAAGCCCGCAAAGGGTAATCACCGCATCCTTGACATCAAGGGTTAAAAAGCTGATCTTGATGTGCAAAACCAGCATAATAACATACGCCATCGCCGAAAACAGACCTACCATGACCATGCGGCGTGTCGCTTCACTCCTATTTATTTGCACCTTCATATAGCATCTTCCTTTCACTTTTCCTTTTATACGGAAGATCGCTGCTAAAAACAAAAAAATCCCGACACCTCTGTCGGGGGTATGTAGCAAAAAACTACGGTTTAGCACCGATATCCTCTCTCATCCGGACTCTGACCGTCGGTTTGGGAGTTTCACCCAATCGGCATCTTACGATGTTCGCGGACTGTACCGCCGGTATGGAATTACACCAATCCCCGAAAATATTCGATTAATTCTGTGAATAAGCTCCCGACCTCTTTTGAGGTCGGGAGCAAATATACGTGTTAAGACAATCTACTAAAATTAGTCGATAATCTTAGCAACAACGCCGGAACCAACGGTTCTGCCACCCTCACGGATAGCGAAACGCAGACCCTCCTCGCAAGCGATGGGGGTGATAAGCTCAACGGTCATGTCAACGTTGTCGCCGGGGCGGCACATCTCAACGCCTTCAGGAAGAGAGATGGTACCGGTAACGTCGGTCGTTCTGAAGTAGAACTGAGGACGGTAGCCTGCGAAGAAGGGCTTGGAACGGCCGCCTTCCTTCTCAGTCAGAACGTAAACCTGGCCCATGAACTTGGTGTGGGGGTGAACGGAGCCGGGCTTAGCAAGAACCTGGCCGCGCTCGATCTCGTTCTTCTGAACACCACGGAGCAGAGCACCGATGTTGTCACCAGCCTCAGCCTGGTCAAGCAGCTTACGGAACATCTCAACACCAG
>JAZOSC010000186.1:0-13416 GCA_045656925.1 Eubacteriales bacterium
TCCCTCCGCAGGCGTCACACAAGCCATATACAGCGTAGCACCGATCATCTGCTCACGAGGTGCGGCAATAATAGCGTTCTGCTCCGCATGTATGGAACGGCAAAGCTCATAACGCTCACCGCGCGGAATGCCCATTTTTTCGCGCTGGCAGAATTTTAAATCGCTGCAATTCTTACGACCGCGCGGCGCACCGTTATAGCCCGTTGCCACAATCACATCATTCTTGACGATAATGGCACCGAATTTGCGGCGCAGGCAGGTAGCGCGCTCGGCTACGGTTTGTGCGATATCCAGATAGTAATTTTCCTTTGATACACGTTCCATATCATGCTCTCCTTTATTTTTGGCCGTCATGTAGATATAATTATACATAATACAGTATAACATAAAAAAACAAGAAAATCAAGCACTGCGTTGCCGATTTTCCATCACTGATTTTTCTGCTGCTTCAAGGCACTGTTGCCGCCCCAAAAAACAAAGGAGCCTGTGTGAATCCTTCATCAAGGCGCCATCACAGGCTCGCTCTGCTTATTTGCTTTTGCGATATTTTTTCATGGTCTCCTCGGTGGCAACACGCTTATCGGCAATTGTTACGTACCACGCCTCACGCGACATCGGCCAGGTCCAGAAGGTGAGAGGAAACATATGGGAATAAATGATGCCCTTTTCCTTTTTTGTCAGGTCAAAATCCTGCTCCGCATTCTGCAGCGCAAAGCGATGATGCTTGAAGCCATGCCAACGGAAGCCCTTGTTCGGATCATGCCAATCATAAAGGTAATAATCGTGAAGCAGCGCACCGCGTACCAGGGCGCGCAGATCACATCTGATGCGTCGCTTTCTTGCCGCCATAGTATAGGCAAGACGCGCAACCTTGATGCAATGTGCGTAAACGGTAATATCCGAGTGGGAGATGAATTTCTTCATCTCCTCATAGCGTCCTGCCGAAATAACCTCGGCAAGCACCTCCTCGAATATCCTGTAATCAACTTTCCTTTTTGCCATTTCTGCTACCCCATCTATGGTTAATCTGATCACGATAGCCGTGCATATCCAGCATGTAGCGATTTATCATCGTATAGAAATTAAACGGCCTGCGCTTCCCTGATTCCCTGCTGAAATGCTCCTTCGCGCTTGCCTTCAGCTGATCGAGATTAATGCGTGTACGCATTTGTGCCGCATAGCTACGCAGGCGCTGCATCACGCGCATGGAATGGCAAAAATCAACCACAAAAATACCCACATATATACCCACAGTCAAAATCAGCCACGGCAGTTCCACAACACGCTCGGCAACCTGATGCAAAAGCGGATAAAAGAGGAAATAATACAGTGCGCAAATCAACCCCCAGATGACAGAAAACTTCGGACAGATCACACCCATAAAGTTTCCCCATTCGCCCGAATAATCCCAAAGCTGCACGTGGAAATATTTCACGGCAATCAAGCCACCCACCAGCTCAATCAAGGTCATGATCAGCATCGCACCCAGCAGTATGAGCGTCACACGCAAAAATTCATTGGGCAAAAAGCGCAGCTTCAGGCCCGATAAAAAATACAGAATCACACCGCCCATGCCGTAGATAGGCAAGCAGCAGCCCGTCAAAAAGCCAGGATTGACTACCTTATGATGGCGAAAGCCGCGGTAAACAACCTCAAGGCACCAGCCCGCAGTCGCACAAAAGCAGAACAAAAACAAATATTCCAATAAATGCTCCAAGAGCTGCACCTCCCCAATCCTAAAATTAGCTTACCCGCCTTTTACGGCGAATGACATACGTGATGCCAACAACGGCACCAATGCCAAGGACGGCCCCGCCCGTAATCAGGCCGACCGTCAGGGCAACCGAGCCGCCATCGATATCAATGGGCGACAAATCGGTGAGGTCGAGCCCCTCGCCAAAGGCAGTTTTTTCAAGCTTCAGTGACTCAAATTCTGCTGTCACCAGACGGTTATATTCGAGCTTACTGTACAATCTTTTCAAATCGTACAAATGCTCCTCAACATAAGTCATATCGAGTGGCATACGCATAATAACGGCGTAGCCCTCCTCGGTCCTTACAACCTCGCCGATCTCATACTCCGCAAGGCCGAAAACAACATCCTCGTATTCTTTAGACAGATATCCGCGCGGATAATAATAACCGTAGCCCATCGTATCGCCCATATCCTTGTTGTCCGCACTGCCGATGGCCTCGTGCATCGCCAGACAGCGCGCACTGATATCGGTAATCGCGGCAAGCTCCGCGCGGATATGCGCGGCAGTTGCCTGTGCTGCAGCATCATCCGCCTCGTTTTTCACCAGCACAAGTCTGAAGCAAGCAAAATTTCCTTTTTCGATATCCGCAAGCACGGTGGCATCGTCCACCTTCAGATTTTTTACGCAAAGCAGCTCAATTTCAGATGCCAGATAGGAGCTGACTCCAAAACTTTTCCGCACGTAATGCTCGGTCATATACTGCGCTTCAAGGCTTGCGATATATGCCTTGCGGTCACCCTCATATTCCTGGGTAATAATTGTAGCAATATCCTCCGAAACACGCTCGGCAATTTCACCCTTATACACATCAAGCCCGTATTTGTAGCCAAGCGACATCAGCGCGGCCTCCTCAGTGAGAAGATGCCCCCATACAAAGCTCTCAAGCTCCGCACGCACCGCCTCGCTTTGCAACGCATCCTCACCGTAGGTCAGCTTCAGCTCCTTAATATAATTCATGGTGATGTAATAAAGCTCCTCATAAAGAATCTTTACCTCACCCGCAGTTGCGACAACCTTACCCGCACGCGATGCTGCACGAACAGGGCGGGTAGCCCCACAGCTGACAAGCATCAGCATCACAAGCATCAGGGCAAGCAGGATACAACAAACGCGCAAAATACGCTTCATAGACGTTCTCCCTTTATTTCAATGTAGAATTATAATCATAATACCATATACTTGTGAAGAAATTGTGAACTCTCGCGCAAGAAAAAGCTTTTAAAAAAAGCAAATTTACCCTTTGCAATCCAAATGAATTATGTTATAATATAATCATATCCGTAATGACCGAAAGGAGAAGCGCGATGCAGGAAATTTATACCATATCTCTTGCGGCACTGATTGAGGAGCTTTCCCTCACCCCTATTTATCTGCCCGAGGAAGCCGCCGACATTATGATCTCCAACACCGAGGTAGATCGCCCCGGTCTTGCCCTTTCCGGCTTTTTCCAGGAATTTGAACGCTCCCGTATTCAGATTATCGGTATGGCAGAATACCGCTATCTTGAGCAGCGTGAAGCGCCAAAGCGCGAGGCAAAGCTTGAGGATTTTTTCCGCCAGAAGCCTGCCGCCGTTATTCTCTCCACCTCGCTTGAGCCATTCCCAGGCATGAAGGAAACCGCAGCACGCTACGGCGTGCCGCTCCTTGTCACCCGTGAAAAAACAAGCCCCTTTATGGCGGCGCTGATTGCCTATCTGAACGTCCAGCTGGCCCCCCGCATCACAAGGCACGGCGTGCTTGTTGAGGTTTACGGTGAAGGTCTTTTGCTGTTGGGCGATTCGGGTGTCGGTAAGAGTGAAACCGCCATTGGGCTGGTCAAGCGCGGTCACCGCCTGATTGCGGACGATGCCGTTGAAATCAAGCGTGTATCTGCGAAAACGCTGGTCGGCACAGCCCCGCCCATTATCCGCCATTACGTGGAGCTGCGCGGCATCGGCATTATCGACGTGCGCCGCATTTTCGGCATGGGCGCAGTCAAGGAATCGCAGGGCATCGACCTCGTCATCAATCTGGAGCCTTGGGTACAGGGCAAAATGTACGACCGTCTTGGCCTTGACAAGGAAACGATGGACATTTTAGGCAACAAGGTTCCCAGCATTACCATTCCCGTCAAGCCGGGACGAAATCTGGCCATTATCCTGGAAATTGCAGCGATGAATAATAGGCAGAAAAAAATGGGCTATAATACCGCAGAGGAATTCAACAAAAAGCTGATGGGACAGATGGGATTAGAATAAGCAAGGGAGTATGCCATGAAAACCACTGAATTGCAACAGTATATCGAAAGCGGCGCACTGGATGCGCGCCTGCGCGCACTTTACGGCAAAGCCGCAGCAGATGCACAGCGCACACGCTATCTCGCTGCCGTCACGTCCTTTGCCGCGCTTTACGGTGAAAGGGACGGCGTGCGTCTGTTTTCGGTATCGGGGCGCAGTGAGCTTTCAGGCAATCATACCGACCACAACCACGGGTGCGTCATTGCCGCATCCATCAATCTTGACATCATCGCCGTAGCCGCACCCACCGCCGACGGCACCGTGCATATGTATTCTGATGGCTATGGCGAAAATGCCGTCGTGCTTGCCGAATACAGCACTCCCCGCGCTGCGCTTTTCGGCAAATCCGAGGCCCTGATTGCAGGTATGTGTGCAGGCCTTGCAGAAGCGGGCTATCTGGCAGGCGGCTTTGTCGCATACACCACCTCTGACGTGCTGAAGGGCTCGGGACTTTCCTCCTCTGCCGCGTTCGAGGTCATGATTGGAAATATTGAAAACCATCTATACAACGGCGGTGCCGTTGACAATATTGAAATCGCCAAAATCGCGCAGTATGCGGAAAACGAATTTTTCGGCAAGCCCTGCGGCCTGATGGACCAGCTGGCGTGTGCCGTAGGCGGCATCATTTCCATTGATTTTGCAGACAACACCGTACCTGTGATAGAAAAAATCGACTTTGATATCACCGCAGCCGGCTACCGCCTCTGCATCGTAAACACAGGCGGCAATCATGCCGACCTTACCGCCGATTATGCTGCCGTCCCCACCGAAATGAAAGCCGTTGCCGCCGCACTGGGGAAGCAGGTGCTTCGCGAGGTCAACGAGCAAGCCCTGATGGCTGCCATCCCCGCGCTCCGTGCAAGCCTGGGTGACCGCGCCATTCTGCGCGCGCTGCATTTCTTTGGAGAAAACGCCCGTGTCAAGGAGCAAAAGAGATCGCTCCTTGCAGGCGACCTTGCTGCTTTCCTGAAGGCAGTCGTTGCATCAGGCCGTTCCTCCTTCTGCTATCTCCAAAATGTCTACACTACCAAAAGCATTACCGAGCAGGGCCTTTCCCTCGCGCTTTGCCTGGCTGAACGCGCACTTGCCGATAAGCCTGCCGCATGGCGCGTGCACGGTGGGGGCTTTGCCGGCACGGTACAGGCTCTTATGCCTGCCGCGGAGGTAGAAGGCTTCCGCGCTATGATGGACGCCGTTTTTGGCACGGGTGCTTGTATGGTTCTCCTTGTACGCACCGAAGGTGCTACTGCTGTTTTATGAGGTGTATGATGACAAAAAAACTTCTTCACAGCCGCGAAGGCAAGCCGCATAGCAACGTGCGTTACGGCATTTTTCTCGCACTGAATACCGTTTTGTTTTTCGGCCTTTACCGCGTATTGCTTTCCATCGGCGCGTTGACAGGTGAAACCTTTTACGCCTTTCTCTCCATGCTTCTCTACATGGCGCTGCTGCTTGGATTTTCACTTGCCTATATCATTTACAATCGCTTGTTTCTGCGACACGGCATCACCCCGGAGGAGCTGCCCGACACCATGACGGCAGCGGAAAAGGAGGCCTATATTGCTGACGGCAGACTTCGCATTCAAAAATCAAAATGGATGCTCACCGTCATCATTCCACTGCTTTTCACCTTTCTAATTGACGCCGTTGACCTTTTTATCATTGACACGTTCTTCCGATGAGTACATCACATTATTCTTTAAAATTGCTCTATTCAGGCTCGGACGGTAACGCGGCACTACTATGCACAGCCTGCACCAAGGTTTTAATTGATGCAGGACGAACCGCCAAGGCATTGACTGCTGCACTGACTGCCCACTCTGTCAATCCTGATGAGCTATCCGCAATTTTTCTTACACACGAGCACCGCGACCACACTGCCGCGCTGAACGTGTTTCTGAAGCACCACCCCATGCCTGTACATACCACCACCGCCTCCGCGGCGCGCTTGCGTGCAACAGGCGGTGATGCACTGCTTGCGTGTCTTGTAGAGCACCCTCCGCTCTTTGAGGAGCATTTAAACGGGCTGACCGTCACATCCTTTGAAACCTCGCACGACAGTGCCTGCAGTGTGGGCTACCGTTTTTCTGTTACAGAGAGCGATACCGTGCACACCGTGGGCTACGCCACCGACCTCGGCACCGTTACCCCAAGCGTGGAAAACGCCCTCACGGGCTGTGAGGCCGTGGTAATTGAATGTAACCACGATGAAGAACTGCTGATGACAGGCCCCTACCCTGCCGAGCTGAAGCGCCGCATTGCCTCCAGGCGCGGCCACCTCTCCAACCGCGAATGTGCCGCACTCTGTGCGCGCCTTGCTACACATGGCACCAAGCGCTTTTTGCTCGCACACCTATCCGAAATCAATAACGAAAAGGAGCTTGCGCTCTCCGAGGTTTGCGCGGCACTGGCAGGCACAGACGCACACGTTACGGCCGCCGATCCCTTTATCACAACCGAGCTTTGAGGTCTTTATGCTACATATCCGTCTGATAGCTACAGGCTCTCTCAAGGAGAGCTATTGGCGCGATGCGCTTGCCGAATACAAAAAACGCCTTGGCGCCTTTGCAAAAATCGATATAATTGAATTAAAGGAATCCCGTCTGCCCGACAACCCCTCTCACGCGGAAATTGCCACAGCACTTGAAAGGGAAGCCGATGCAGTTTTGGAAGCGCTGCTTCCCCGCAGCTACGTGATGGCTCTCTGTGTAGAGGGCAAGCAATTATCCTCCGAGGAGCTGGCAGACTCCCTTGAAGGCGTGATGAACAGTCAAGGGGCACTCACCCTTATCATCGGCAGCTCACACGGTCTATCCCCCCGTGTCAAGGCAAGGGCAGACTACAAGCTTTCGGTATCAAAGCTGACCTTCCCCCACCAGCTGATGCGTGTGCTTTTGCTTGAAACCGTCTACCGCAGCCTGTCCATTTTACACGGTGGAAAGTATCACAAATAACAAAAACCCGCCCCATGGGGCGGTTTTTTTATCGTGCAGACGGGCCACACCCGACGCGGTTATACGGGAACTCCCTCCTCGCTCTTGTCTGCAAAGGCATCGGTGACAGGTCCTTCTGCAGGAACCTCGCTCTCCGAATACGTCTCGCAAGCAGGCGTCTGCTCCATCAGGTGGGAAAGATCCATTTTCGGTTTTCTTGACAGCTTCAGCTCGCTGGTTTCAAGCGTATCAAACAGCACCTTGATGGGGTGAATTTCAATCTCACTCCCTGCCACCTGCATAGCCTCTGCCGTAGCTAACCGCTGGTCACCCTCCTCGCCGCAATCATAGGTAAAGAGGATGTCGGCCTCTCTGGTAGCAAGCGTGTAGCGACCGCCCTCATTGACAATCATCTGTGCAAGATAGAGCATCTCATTGAAGTGATAGCGCTGATAGCCAAGGCTGACGGTTACGGTATGACCTGACAAAAGCGGTGGCTTGCGTGTTTTCTTGGGTGCGATTTGAGACAGATACTTCACGAAAAGTCTCGCGTTCTCGGAGCCTGCCTCCATCATATTCGCAGTATCAGGTCGGGCCTCTGCAGTCGCCCCTTCCGCCTTCCCTTTTTTCTTTTTGCCGCCACGATGACGCTTTTTCTTGCCCTCGCCCTCAGGCTTTTTCCAGGCGTATTCAGTGGTAAAGCCCTCGGTATAACCGCCGCAATCGGGATACATTTCAAGAAGCTCTGTGATATTCTTACCGTGGTAAGCGCAGATTGCCTTTAAAATCAGCATGGTATTATAGGCATCCTCATCACTGCGGTGCAGATTCTCCGCCTCGATACCGCACCAGGAAAGCAGACTGTCCTCCAGGTTTTTAGCGGTATTGTTTTCGGGCTGACGGGCATAAATCTGCTGTACGTCGTAAAAACGGTAGGTATACGGGGTAAGGCCGTACCGCTTGCAATCGTCCTGCAAAAAATGTACATCGTTGGTCACAGCATAACCGATAACGGTGGTATCGGGATCCTCGAACATCTCACGGAAGAACTCGTAAAATTCGGGAAACGCGGGCTTGTCTGCAAATATCTCACGGGGATACGCCATCATCTTTTTTGCCACGTACCAATCAAAGCGGTCACGCGGATTGATAAGGACATCCTCCTTTTCGCGGATGATGTTGAACGCCTCGTCGGTCACCACGTAGCCAAGGCTGAAGAGCTTGGCACAGTTGTTATAGCAATTTGCACATTCAATATCAAAAAATAAATACTTTTTCATTCGGCTTCCAATCATTCTAAAAAATCTATCACGGCAGAAATGACATCATGACATTCCTTTGCAGGCACGTTACATTTTATTATATAATACCCCATTCCCTTTGTCAAGGCAAAAGCACGAAAAGTCACGCAGTAATTTTATGGATAGCCTTGATTTTCAGATGCCGTACTGCTATAATAAAAGCAACACAGCAAAAAGAGGCGCTGCGATACATTTTGATGCAAGGGCATCACAGGCTGCCTGCACACCGCGACTCTGACTGCGTGCGGCCTAATTTTGTATGAAAGGGCAATCTGCTTCTCATTGGGACGGGCAGACTGACGGTGAAGGTATGCTGAAGCGTGTCAGAATTTCAATCAAAACCAAGCAGTGGCAATTGGGCGGAACCATCTTTGATGACGGTGTCGCTTCAGCCAATGCCCCTGCGCGCGTAGAGCCGCAGGAAATGGAAATGACTGCCACAGGCAGCTATCACGACGATGGTGTACGTATAACCGTTTCCTATCACGAGGGAGAGCTTTCAGGCATGGGAAGTGCCAAAACCTCACTGTTTTTCCAGAAAAAAACGCCACATGCCGTAACCATGACAAGGGACGGCGCTGTCCGTACAGCCCTGCTCTTTGAAGAAGGAAAATGCCATATCTGCATCTATCAAACGCCACTGATGCCCATGGAGGTTGCCGTAAAAACACAAAACGTGCAGAACACGCTTGCCGAAAACGGCAAGCTGCATTTAAATTATATTGTGGAAATCAAGGGGGCTGACCCCGAACAAACCGAGCTTGTGCTGGAGCTGCTTCCCGACGTCACCCGACCGCCTTCAACATAAAAAATGCCGAGCACTGCTCGGCATTTTTTAATTTCCCAATATATTCTGAAGCACCTCGTCCGGGGTATCCACAACCAACGCGGCACCTGCCTCGTAAAGCACCCTTCGGGAACGGAAGCCCCAGGATACCAGAATTGCGTCCACACCTGCATTTTTGGCAGTCTGCACATCCACCTCGGAGTCACCGATGTAAACGGACTCTGCCGCCGTCACACCAAGCGTCTTCAGCATCAAAAAAACCGCATCGGGCGCAGGCTTTTTGGGCACCCCCTCTGCCTCGCGCTCCCCTGCCACCGCATCAAACAGCCCTGGAAAATAGCTTTTACAAAGCGCTTGCGTGGCAAAATCCGCCTTGTTCGACAGCACGGCAGTCTGCACGCCTGACTCGCGCAAGCAGACAAGCATTTCAGGCACACCTCTGTAAGGGGCGGTTTTCACGGCACAGTTTTCCGCATAATAGGCCTTGAAATCTGCAAGCACGGCAAGCACCTCCCTTTCGGGGGTAGCCTGTGGCAGCGCACGGGAAATCAGCAAGCCGATGCCGTTGCCAACATAGCTGCGAATTTCCTCATGTGTATGCGTAGGATAACAATGTCGCAAAAGCACGGCATTGACGGAATCCACCAGGTCGTCAAGCGTATCAAGCACCGTGCCGTCAAGATCAAACATAGCAAGCTTATACTGTTTTTTCACATTCTCACACCCTCTTTACAAGCAGGTCTGCCTCGATAGCCGCCACCACGTCAGCAATTAAACCCTCGTCACAATCGCAAAGCACATAGTCTGCCACCGCCTTGACAGCGGGAATTGCATTGGCAGGCGCAACAGCAATATCCGCCGCGCAAAGCATATCAATATCGTTTTCGTAATCACCGCAGGCAATCACAGTCAGTGCATTGCCGCCCATCAGCTCGCGCAGCTTTTTCACGCCGTTTTTCTTGGTTGAGGCAACAGGCTGTATTTCAAGCAGGGATTGCCCTGTCGCAAAAATACCAAAATCACCGTTAAAAAACGCTTCTGCCTTTGCGCGAAGCGCTGCCAGCTCACACGGTTCTGCGCGAAAGACGATTTTATACCAGTCGTGAAGCGGCCATGCATGGTACGACGGCATAACCTCAAGCTCCTCACGCGCATAGAACTGCATATCACGCGCCACAAGGCCGTACGGCGTTGCGGTACGCATGGTATACGGCGTAGATACGCGACAAGGAATATCCCCAGCGTGCTTCTCGATAAACACAAGCACCTGCGCCGCCTGCTCGGGTGTAAAAAACACCTCACACAGATGTGTATTGGTGCGATAATCGTGCAAATACGCACCGTTTGACAGAATGGCAGGCGCGCTGAACAGCTCGGCCGCCTGCGGAATTGCACGGGTTACCGTCATATGCAAGCGTCCCGTCGCTGTGGTAAACAATCCGCCGCCTGCGGTAAATCTTGCCACGGCATCAAGATTTCTCTGCGGAATATGAGCGCCACCCCGCGCAAGAAAAGTGCCGTCCAGGTCGGTTACAATTAAATATTTTGAAAAATCCATCAATCACATTCTCTTTCTAAAACGGAAAGCAACTCGGCAAAATCGGCAGGCAGAGGTGCTTGAAAGGTCATACGCTCCCCCGTTTTCGGGTGTGTCAGGGAAAGCTCCCCTGCAAAAAGCGTTTGCCCCGTAATCAAGGCACGGTGCCTTGCCTGAAACCTTGTACCGTCGCCGCCGTAAAGAGGATCCCCCAGCAAGGGGTGTCCCAAGGATGCCATGTGTACGCGAATCTGGTGCGTACGCCCCGTTTCCAGCTCACAGCGGATGTGCGTCATCTGCCCAAAGCGCGCCAGCACCTCATAACGCGTAACAGCCTCTCTGCCTGCCCCCTCACGGTGCAGGACGGCCATACGCTTGCGATCTACGGGGTGACGGCCGATCGGCGCGTTGACCGTGCCGCGGTCCTCCTTGAAATTGCCAATCGCAATTGCCTGATAAACACGGCTGACGGCGTGAACCTTCAGCTGCTCGGAGAGTGCAATATGCGCGATGTCATTTTTGGCAACCACCAGAAGCCCCGCCGTGTCCTTATCAATGCGGTGGACGATGCCCGGACGCTCTACACCGCCAATGCCCGAAAGCGAGCCGTGACAATGATGAAGAAGGGCATTGACCAGAGTGCCGCTTTCATTGCCTGCGGCAGGATGCACCACCATACCAACAGGCTTATTGATGACAATGATATCATCGTCCTCATAAATCACGTCAAGCGGAATGTCCTCAGGCTGTGCCTCGGCAGGCGTGGGATCAGGCAGAGTAAGCGTAATCTCCTCGCCGCCCTTTAAACGGTATTTTTTGCTGGCCTCGCCAAAGGAGAGCGACACCTGCCCTGCCGCCAGCAATCTTTCAGCATTAGCACGGGATATATCAAACGCCGCGGCAAGATAGCCGTCAAGACGCTCGCCTGCATGGGCGGAACTGACAACCGTTACGCGTATGTCAGCCATCGCCGTTTTCTCCGCTTTCCGTACGGGTGATAGACCGTTTTCTTTTATAATCCTCCACCAGCTCCAAAATCAGGTCAAGGATGAAGAGCGCCGCACCCACACAAACTGCAGCATCCGCAATATTAAACACCCACACCCAGAAATCAAAGGCGCAAAAATCAATAAAATCCACAACAAAGCCAAGACGAATACGGTCAATCATATTGCCGATGCCGCCACCGACAATCATGGAAAGTGCAACACGGGAAAGCGGTCTGCTTGTGAATTTAAAAAGATAAAGAGCGAGCAAACCGATGCCAATCACCGATGCAATCAGAAAAATAGCACGGTGGTCGGCTAGCAGGCCGAAGGCCATGCCGCGATTTTCCACGTAGGTAAAATGCAGCACGTCCTCGATAATCGCCACCTCACCCTCGTAAAGGTACGCAAGCACCAACAGCTTGCTCAACTGGTCAAGCACAATAACGCTCAAGATAATTGCCGCGGCAAGTATCATTGCAGACATAATTTTTCCTTTCGTCAAAAGTGCCGCAGCAGTCGAAACCGACGGTTGCGGCACTCTTTTTATTCAAATTATTGGCCAAGCACAGCGCGGCAACGGGGGCAAAGGCACCCATCCTCGCCGTCATGGTAAGGCTCGGTCGTGTAATTCCAGCAGCGGTCGCACTTCTCACCGTCAGCGGCATCGACTGCAACCGCAATCGGTGCGCCCTCCTCTGTCAGAACATAGTCGGGAGCCACAGCATTGACCAGCTGCACCTGGGATACGATGCAGAAGGTGGGAAGCTCACTTTCAAATGCCTTCAGCATCGCAAAGGTTTCGGCATCGGGGGCATAAACGGTAATTTTAGCGTCAAGCGACTTGCCGATGCGCTTTTCTGCACGCGCCAGCTCCAGTGCCTTCATCACGTGCTCACGCAGTGCAAAGAACGCGGGATAGCTATTAAGCTCAGAAAATGCCAGGCTCTCATCATAAGCAGGCATTTCGTTGAGGAATACACTCCTCGTGTTATCACTGGCCGTATGAGGCATTGCCTGCCAGATCTCCTCCGCGGTAAAGGAAAGCAGAGGTGCCATCAGGCGCGTCATGGCGCTGATGATATAATACATGGCAGTCTGCGCCGCACGACGTGCGGGAGAGGTAGCACCCTCCGCATAAACACGGTCCTTGGTAATATCAATGTAAAGCTTCGACAAATTGATTGTGCAGAAATCGTTGAGGTCATGATAAATCACATGGAACTCAAAGTCATCATAGGCACGGCGTGCACGCTTCACAAACTCATTCATCGAGGCAACAATCCAGGCATCAATGCCCGTCAGCTCATGCATCGGTACGGCATCGGTCTGGGGATTGAAGTCATAAAGATCCGCAAGCAGGAAGCGTGCGGTATTACGGATTTTGCGGTAGGCGTCAGAAAGCTGCTTGAAAATAACGTCAGATGCACGCACGTCTACACGGTAATCAGCCGATGCTACCCACAGACGAACCAGGTCGGCACCGTATTTCTTAATCATATCCAACGGATCCACACCGTTTCCAAGCGATTTGTGCATCGCCTTGCCCTCGCCGTCTACAACCCAGCCATGGGTAAGAACGGTTTTAAAGGGCGCCTTGGCCTTTCCTGTCGAGCCAACGGCAGTCAGCAGAGAGGACTGGAACCAACCACGATACTGATCGGCACCCTCCAGATATACGTCTGCGGGCCACTCCTCCTCGGCAAGCACACCAAAGTGCGTGGAGCCTGAATCAAACCAGCCGTCAAGCGTATTTTGCTCCTTCACAAAATGCGTTTTTCCGCACTTGGGGCAGGCATAGCCTGCGGGCAGAAGCGCTGCAGCCTCCAGATCAAACCA
>JAZOSC010000187.1:0-4760 GCA_045656925.1 Eubacteriales bacterium
CTGTGACGGTAGAAGCCCTCTTTAACCTGGGCACGCTCTGGAACGAGCATTTCCCCGAAAGCTCCCTGGTGCAGGGCTGTGTGGTGGTACGCACCGCGTTTTTGGAGCAGCACCCCGACCGCGCTTCCGATTTCCTCACAAAATACAAGGCTGCGATTGCAGACGTGGTCGCGAACCCCGTGGCGGCCGCAGAGCATATTGCCGCCGCAGGTATTTTTGAAAACAAGACGGTGGCGGCGGATGCAATTCCGCGCTGTAACCTCATCTACGAGGACGGCGAAACGATGAAAGCACATCTCTCCGCCTTTCTCACCGCAATGCCCCTTTCCGCCATCGGCGGCAAATTACCCGACAACAATTTCTATTATATCAGAACGGATAAAAAATGAAACGATTGAAAAAACTGATTTTCCCTGCCATTTCCCTGCTTTTCTGGCTTGGTCTGTGGTGGATCTTAGCCCTCTTGATCGGCAAGCCCCTGCTGCTGCCCACGCCGCCCAAAGTGGTAAAAGCATTATTTGCCCTTGCCGCAACGGGCGCCTTCTGGGCAAATATCGGAATCACCCTTTTGCGTATCACCGCAGGGCTTTCGGTAGCACTCACGCTTGGCGTGGTGCTTGCGGTGCTGACGGTGCGCTTCAAGCCCCTGCACACCCTGCTTGCCCCGCCCCTCTATGCCATGAAGACCACACCCGTGGTCGCCGTGATTTTTCTCCTGCTTTTGTGGTTTGGCAAAAGCACCGTGCCTGCCCTCGTTACCCTTTCGGTGGCACTCCCCATCGTATGGAGCAACGCAGAAGCCGCGCTCCTACAAACCGACCGCACCCTGCTTGAAATGGCGCGCGTATTTCAGGTTCCCCCGCGTCTTGTGCTGCTGCAAATCAAATTGCCTGCCGCGGGCAATGCCCTGCTTGCCGCGGTGCGTGCCTCGGTAGGCCTCGCCTTCAAGGCAGGCGTTGCCGCCGAGGTGCTGGCAGTACCGCGCCATGCCATCGGCAGTGCGATTTTTGAAAGCAATCTTTACCTTTACACCGATGCCCTCTTTGCCTACGCGCTGACCGTGCTGCTGCTCGGTGCGCTGGTGGAGCAGCTTACCGTAAGGCTCATTCCCGCAGGAGGTCAGATATGATCGTATTGGAAAACCTTGAAAAGCGCTTTGGCGCACGCACTGTGATAAAGGGGCTTTCCCTTACCCTGCCCGATGGCGGCATCACGGTGCTGACAGGCCCCTCGGGTGTGGGCAAAACCACGCTCCTGCGCCTGCTTGCAGGGCTCACTACCCCCGATGGCGGCAGCATCACCCACGATGCTGAAAAAATCGCCGTCGCATTTCAGGAGCCACGCCTGATACCGTGGCTAACTTGCAGAGAAAACATAAATTTTGTTCTTTCCTTGGTTGAGGATAGTTCTAAAATAATCGACGAGCTGTTGACGGCACTTGACCTGAAAGCACACGAAAACGACCTGCCCACCACCCTTTCAGGGGGTGAAAAGCAGCGCTTGTCGCTGGCGCGCGCCCTTGCCGCCAAGGCCGATTTACTGCTCCTTGACGAGCCGTTTGCAGGGCTTGACAAGGCATTAAAGCATCGCGCCGCCGCACTCATCAAAGCGGCAAAGCCCCGTGTGCATACCCTGGTTATCTCGCACGATACGCGCGATGCCGACCTGCTTGGCGCAAGCCTTTTCACCGCCGTGGGCAATCCCCTTTCCGCACTCACATAACGCCCATATATCTAAAAATCCCCACCGCGATGCGGTGGGGGTTTTTATGCTCTATATCTGCAATTATCTTTAAAGGGCGTTTCTTTGAGAGTTCTTTTTACGGATATTCACAAGGCGCACGATCACGGGGGTGAGGATAATATTGAGGCCGACCTCAATCAGGAAATTGATGCCGACAAGGCCGATAATCATGTAGGAAAGCGCGTTATCAAAGCCGCCTGCAAGCCCCCAGGACTTGATGGTTTCAAAGAAGAACAAACGGCAGCCAAGCAGGAAAATGCCTGTGTTGACAAGCGGCGAGATCACAGCGGCCACCACGGTGGCAAGATAGCGGTTTTTCTTTTCAAGCAGGCGATAGACGAGCCCTGCCGCCAGACCTGCGGCAACACCCTTTACCAGCACCACCAGCACAGTGGCGGGTACGTTGATGGCAAGGAACGCACCTGCATCAGTGATAAGCACAATAATACCGAAAACAAAGCCAAGCCAGCCTGCAATGCGTGTGTCGCAAAGCGCCGCACCCAGCACAATCGGCACCAGAACCAGCGTGATGGTAAAGGGCGCCAGCGGAAACAATGCGCGGTATGCAAGTGCCAGAAATTGCAGCACCACCACAAGCGCGGTGAGAATCGCACCCATCACCAATTTCTCGGTAGAAATTTTTCTGCTTTGCATGATATATCTCTCCTTTTGAGAACTCTTTACCATGAAATTATAGCACAAAATCCCATTTTTTTCAAGAGCTTTCGGGAAACAAGTGTTTTTTTAAATCGGTGCGCTGATTTTAAAATTGTTTGCAATATCATGTAGGGGCGACCTGCGGTCGCCCGCGGGCAGGCACAGATAGCGTTTATGGCCCGCCTGAGATCCCAAACGGCAGTGCCGTTTGCGCTACGCGTTCGGCTACACCCCTTTTTGTCATTCTGAGTGAGCGAAGCGAAATCGAACTGCGAAGCAGCACCGAGCAAGGCGAGGTGGAATCTAAAAAGGGGCTACGCTCAGGATGACAGGCGAGGTATGGTGCCGATTTTGAATTGGTAGCGAATTGCGGACCGTCCTGGACGTCGGTCCGTTTTTTTGGGGGGATGCAAATTTTAAAATAGTGCGCCAAATTCGAAGCTCTCCCCCTTGAAGCGAGGATTTGAGGGGAAAAACCGTCATCGCGCCCCGTCTTTCTTTCCCACAAACCGCGCTTTTGGTATGCGCCAAATTCGAAGCTCTTCCCCTTGGGGCGAGGATTTGAGGGGAAAAGCCGTCATCGCGCCCCGTGAGGTGTACTTTGTACTCCGAGGGGCGTGAGGGCGGATAAAAAACGCCATTAATCAAAAAGCCGCAGGCTTTTTTACCTTAAAAAAGTTTCTGATAATAAAAATAGCACTACACACCAACTGATGTGTAGTGCCATTTTTTTAACCTAATAAATTAGGTGGCGTTTTTGGTTTCACCCAAATACTCGCTTCAAATTAAAGAGAGCCGGATGCGACAAGGTCGGCGCCGGTGCCCATAAAGTCCTTAACGATCACATCGCCGGGCTTCATAGGAGCCTTAACGGTCAGCTTCTTCACCTCTTCCATCGCTACCATCTGCATCTCCTTCGGAATGGGAGCAGAGGTTCTTACAGCTACCAGCGGAACGGAAGCACCCTCGGTCTTGATAGAGGTGGTGAGAATACGGAGAGGATGAATGAACTCGTTCTCAGCGTAAACCTTACCGCGCTTGCACTTGAAGCCCTCGCAAGAGGTGATCTCGCCCTTTGCGGCGTCGCCGGTTACCTTAACGATACAGCCCTGGGGGCAGGTGATACAAATAATATCCTTGGTTACCATAGTATTGCGTCTCCTTTCTTAGACCACTTCGATCTTGATGGCGGAAACACCCTTCATCTGCTCGGGGGTGACTTCAACATGCTCCATCTCACCGGGATTGATCTTGATAAGCTTCTTAGAGTAGATCTCCTTGTCATCGGCAAAAACCTTCATCGTAACGCCAAGCTTGGGAGCTGCAGCGCGGAAGAAGAGCTTTGCAGGTGCATCGGGGCAGATTCTCTGGGGGCAGATGTAACGGACGTTGTTACCCGTAACGGAGGGAATCTCCTCTGCCTTGGGCAGCGTGCCAAGCGCGTACATTGCAGCGTACTGACCTGCGCGCAGGGACTCGTCGGTTACGTTATCAACCAGGTCGTTTACGTGAACAACGTTACCGCAAGCGAACACGTACTCGTGGTCGGTCTGCATGAACTGGTTCACCTCGGGACCGCTGGTGATGGGGTTAATCTTGATGCCGCCTGCCTTGGTCAGCTCGTTCTCGGGAATCAGGCCGCAGGAAAGAAGCAGGGTGTCGCACTCGTAGAGAACCTCGGTGCCTGCGATGGGCTTCTTGGTTGCAGGGTCAACCTCTGCAATCACAACGCCCTCAACGCGCTTGTTGCCCTTAATCTCAACGATGGTGTGAGAAAGAAGAAGCGGAATACCGAAGTCGTCAAGGCACTGTACGCGGTTACGGGTAAGACCTGCGGTGTAATCCATCAGCTCTGCAACGGCAAGCACCTTTGCGCCCTCAAGCGTCATACGGCGAGCCATAATCATACCGATGTCACCCGAGCCAAGGATAACAACCTTCTTACCAACCATCATGTTCTGACGGTTGACAAGACGCTGTGCCGCACCTGCGGTGTAAACGCCTGCGGGACGGGTACCGGGCGTCATGATCGCACCGCGGGTACGCTCACGGCAGCCCATTGCAAGAACGATAGCCTTGCCCTCTGCTACAAACAGACCGTCCTTGGGGTTGATGCCGACAACGCTGTGGTCGCCAATCTCAAGCACCATGGTGTCAAGCTTAACCTCAATGTCGGTAGCCTTTACCTTCTCAATGAAGCGGTAGGCGTACTCGGGGCCGGAAAGCTCCTCGTTAAAATACTTCAGACCGAAGCCGGGGTGAATGCACTGCTGCAGAATACCGCCAAGGCTTACGTCACGCTCAACAATGAGAACGTCCTTTGCACCGGCTTCCTTTGCGCCGATTGCTGCGGCAAGACC
>JAZOSC010000188.1:0-20446 GCA_045656925.1 Eubacteriales bacterium
CGGGTAATGTGCATGGCCTGGCCTGTCTGAATGGCGTTGCCGAATTTACTGTCTACGTTGCCCGTCTGAATGGCGCGGTGGGTGTGCGGATCGATACCCGGGGTAATGCGAAGCAATATATTTTGAGTGATACCGCGTTCAGTGGCAAGCGCGCCAAGCGTGGTAAGCTCGTCCTCGTTGTCAACCACGATGGTGCCGACGCCCATGTCGAGTGCGTCCTTCAGGTCGTGCGCGGTTTTGTTGTTTCCGTGGAAATAGATGCGTGCGGCAGGGAAGCCTGCCTTTTTTGCGGTGTAAAGCTCACCGCCCGATACGCAGTCAATGCCCATGCCCTCGTCGGCCATAATGCGATACATTTCGGTAAAGGAGAGGGCTTTCGATGCAAACGCAGGGAGCGCATCGTCCCCAAAATAGCGGCGGCACGCCGTTAGATAGGTACGGCACTGTGCGCGTATCACGTTTTCGTCCATGATATAGGCAGGCGTGCCGAATTCACGCGCAAGTGCTACGGTATCCAGGCCGCCAATGGTGAGGTGGCCCTCTTTGTTTACTTCAAGATGGGGGTGCAGAATCATAGGTGTTTTCCTTTCGGGTTAAGGCGTAATATTCTCAAGATGAGAGGTAATCATGACCTCCTCGGGAATCAATCGGTCATCCTCAAAGCGGAATATGTGCAGGGATGCGTTTGTGATTTGGGGAAAACGCAGCATATCGGCAACTCCGCCGCCGTGCGCCGCTGTCACGATGGCGCAGATGGGTGTCCAGTGTGAGGCGAGGAGCAAAGTTTTCCCCTCATTCTCACGTGCAATGCGTTGCACCGTCTTGTTTGCACGCTCAAACAGCTGATGCATATTCTCACCGCCGGGGCACTGCACGCGCTCCATATCCGTGCCCCAGAGCAAAAAGTCGGGGCAATTTGCCCTCAGCTCGGCTGTCGGGCGGTTATCCCACTCACCCGCATCAATTTCAAGCAGCCCTGCGTCGGTATGAATGGGCAGACCCAGACGCACAGCGGTGGGGCGCACGGTATCCTGTGTGCGGGAAACTGTGCTGGCATAGATTTTATCAATTTCAAGGCGCGGTACGAGATACGCGGCAACCGCCTCGGCCTGCCTTCTGCCAAGCGCGGTCAGCGGTGTATCAAAATGGCAGGCAAAGTGGTGGGAAACGTTTGATTCACTTTGTCCGTGGCGGACTAAAATGATTTTGGTCATGTGAAAACCTCTTTCAGTAAAGCTGGGGTGGGGCGGAGGGTGTGTCGGGTAGCTTCAGATGCGCGGTGATGTTTTCCTGCAGGAGCGTAAGCCTGTCGTTCTCGAAGCAGTAAATCGAGATGGCTGCATTTTCCGAGCTTGGGTAGTGCTGTGCATGTTGCGGCCCGTCACCTGCTGCCATGCAGCGCGCAGTGCGGACGGCACCACCATGGCTGACAAGCATGATGCATTTCCCCTCGTTTTCCCGTGCAAGGCGTGTGATGGCGCCCGAAATGCGCGCGTAAAGCTCTGCAAAGGATTCGCCGCCGGGGCAGGGGTAGGTGTAGTCGCGTTCGCGCAGGAGAAGCACGTCCCTGTAGTCACGCGCCACGTCCTCAAAGCGCATCCCCTCCCATATGCCCATCGCAAGCTCGCGGAGCTCGCGCACGGGTGTAACGGTAAGCCCGAAGCGGGCTGCGGTTGGCCCTGCGGTGTCCATCGCACGGGATAGATCGCTTGCGTAAACGGCATCTATCCTTTCGTGTGCGATGAGATAGTCGGCAATTTGCTCTGCCTGCGCTCTGCCGACGTCGGTTAGGGGGACATCAGCTTGTCCCGTGTAACGCTTTGCGGCGTTTGTGACGCTGTAGCCGTGGCGTACGAGAATAATTTTTGTCATCATCGCGTTATTTTTTTGCAAGGCCCAGCAGGATACTCTGTACCGCATCGCGCCCCTCGCCCGTGAGGGCGGAGAAGGGAATGATGCGTGTATCCGCGGGAATATCGGGGTGATCGGCAAGTGCGTTTAACGCTCTTGTGCGGTCGGTCTTGTTCAGCTTGTCGGTTTTGGTTGCGACAACCGCAAAGGGCAGCTCTGCCGCCGTCAGGTAGCGGAGCATCATCACGTCGTCGGCCGTGGGGCCGACCTTCAGGTCGATGAGCTGAAGCACCAGTGCCAGGCGGTCAATATTTTTGTTTGCCGTAAAGTATCCGTCGGTCAGCGCAGACCATTTCGCCTTCTCTGCCGCAGGACGCTTGGCAAAGCCGTAGCCCGGCAGGTCAACCAGAAAAAGCTTGCCATCCACGTCGTAAAAGTTGACGGTAACGGTTTTGCCTGGTGCGCCGCTTACGCGCGCGAGTGCTTTGCGGCCGAGGACGGTGTTGATGAGAGAGCTTTTGCCCACGTTGGAGCGCCCTGAAAGGGCGATTTGCGGTACGGGATGTGCAGGGAACTGGCGAATATCACCTGCGCTGAGCAGAAGCCTTGTGTTTTGGAGATTCATAGGCACCTCGCTTATGCATTCTTTGCCGTTTCGGGGGCGGCATGACGGCGCGTGGCCGTGGGGCGTGCAGTGCGTTTGACGCTGATAGGCAAGCCGTCGGTCAGCGCGTGCTGCAGCACGTCATAGAGCGTATGGCAGGGAATGATTTGCAGCACCTTCACCGCATCGGGATCAAGCTCGCTGATGTCGCGCATATTTGCCGCAGGAATCAGCACGGTGGAAACTCCGGAGGTGGCGGCAGCCATCGTCTTTTCCTTCAGGCCGCCGATGGGCAGCACGTTACCCGTCAGCGTAATTTCGCCCGTCATGGCCACGTCGCGGCGCACCGTTCTGCCCGAAAGTGCGCTGACAAGTGCCGTAACCATTGCCACGCCTGCAGAGGGGCCGTCCTTCGGAATTGCCCCCTCGGGGAAGTGAATGTGCAGGTCATAATTTTTGTAAAAATCAGCAGGAATATCAAATCGCGCGGCATTTGCGCGTAAGTAGCTGACGGCAATTTTGGCGGATTCCTTCATCACGTCGCCAAGCGAGCCTGTGAGAATCGTCTTGCCCTCACCGGGCAGGGGCAGTGCCTCAACCTTTAGCAAATCTCCGCCTGCCTCGGTGTAGGCAAGGCCGTTTACCACGCCGACAAGGTCGGCGGCACCGATATGCTCACGGGGCATTTTGCGCGGCCCCAGAAGCTTCGGCAGGTCCTTGTTTTTTACCGTAACGGTATCGGTGATTTCGCCTGCCGCAATTCCCTTGGCCACCCTGCGGCAAACCTTGGCAATCTCACGCTCCAGATTACGTACGCCCGCCTCTCGCGTGTAGTCGTCAATGATAAAGGAAAGTGCCTCGGCGGAAATACGCAGCGATGCACGCGTCAGACCGTGACGGGCCAGCTGCTTGGGCAGAAGATGGTTCTTGGCAATACGCAGCTTCTCTGCCTTGGTATAGGTATGAAGCTCAATAATTTCCATACGGTCTATCAGGGGACGCGGAATACCCTCAAGTGTATTAGCGGTTGCGATAAACAGACAGCCTGACAGGTCAAACGGGATTTCGGTGAAGTGATCGCGGAAGTGCTTGTTCTGCTCGCTATCCAGCACCTCAAGCAGTGCGGAGGCGGGATCGCCGTGCGAATTTCTCGTCATTTTGTCAATTTCATCAAGCAGAATGACGGGGTTGGTGCTGCCGGCCTCGGTCAATGCGGCAACGATGCGGCCGGGCATGGCACCCAGATAGGTCTTACGGTGACCGCGGATATCGGCCTCGTCGCGTACGCCGCCAAGGGATACGCGCACGTACTTGCGGCTCATAGCACGGGCAATCGATTGTGCCACGGAGGTTTTGCCGACGCCGGGAGGGCCAACCAGGCAGATAATCTGGTTGCCAAGGTCGGGATTTAATTTTTTAACGGCAAGGAACTCAAGAATACGCTCCTTGACGGATAGCAATCCGTCGTGGTCCTTGTCTAATATTTTTTTTGCGTGTGCCACGTCAATCGTATCCTTCGTCTGCTTACCCCAGGGGAGGTCAAGACAGACGTCAAGATAGCTGCGTAAAACGCTTGCCTCGGAGGAGCCAAAGGGCGTTTTTGCCATACGGAAAAGCTCCTTTAACAGCTTTTTTTCCACCTCGGCAGGAAGTCCTGTCTTGCGGATACGCGCTTCATATTCCTCAATCTCGCTTTCGCCGCCGTCACCAAGCTCTTCCTCGATGACGCGCATTTGCTCGCGCAGATAAAATTCCTTCTGGTTCTGCCCAAGGCGCTCGCGCACCTCGCGGTGAATATCCATTTCGTACTTGAGCACGGTGCACTCCTCCTGCATCAGGGGGAGCAGACATTCAAGGCGCTCGGTGGGATCGTACAACTCAAGCACGACCTGCTTATCCTCGGGGCGGAGCAGCACATTTGCAGCAATATAATCGGCAAAGGCGCCGGGCGCGCGGATGGCGCGGGCGGCCTTGAGCATGTCCTCCGATAGGCTTGGCAGCAGTGCGGCAATTTCGTCAAGCAAGCGGTAGCCCTCACGTAAAAGTGCCTCGCCGCGACTGGTGTATTCCTCACTGTCAGCAGCTGTTTTGCAAAGCACGTCCGCGGTAAAGTAGTCTGCAAAGCGGTGCATTGACAGCAGCTCGCCGCGTGCATAGCCCTCACAGATGATACGCATATTGCCGTCGGGCGTTTTCAGGCTGTGCTTGATTTTCGCAACCGTGCCCGTTTTGGCGAGAACGTCGGCTGTAAGTCCGTTTTCAAAGGGGGCCTGTACGGTAGTAAGAAACAGGTAGGCGTCCGTTGCACACGCCGCATCTGCGGCGGCAATTGCGGCCTCGTCTGTCAGTTCAAAATTAAGGGGGATTGCAGGAAAGGCGACGGCGCCGTATAGAGGTACCAGGGGAAGCGTCAGCTTTTCTGCCTTTTCGAAAATATTTACCATGAGAAATCCTTTCGCGGAGATAAGATGTAATATAATTAAAGTATATTATAGCACATTTTTCTGTCAAATACTAGTACTTTTTGCAAAAAATATAAAAACGCGCAAAAACTGTTTGGGCTACAGTAGGGAGAAGGTACATTCAAGGAGCGTTGGTGAAATTTGTAAATAATTTGTGAGCAAATTCGGTATACGGGGTGGGATATGCTGCGGCGTTCTACAAATATCGTCAAAAGCGCCAAAAAAGCGAGGGGAAACAGGCTTTTTTTCTACTTGTGGGGATTTTCACAAAAAAAAACCGCAAAAAATTGTCGCTTTTGAACACTTTACAAACGCGAAAAAATGCGATATAATGACAAGGCGCTCAGAAAAGGGGGCGTGTGCACGGCGGTCGATCCTTGCGCGGAGTGTCAATCTTATGGCACCAACGCGGGCAACGGATCCTTACCAGCCGTGCATTTTTTGGTATTGCACATCTAAAGAAAGAGCTGCCTTGCGCGACAGCGGAGGAGATGCCGATAAAAATGCACAAAATTTTGCAAACCCTCTTGACAAGCGGGTAAAGGCGTGATATAATACTCGGGCAAAGAAGCAGAACGTGCCGCGTTCTCACCCTGCCGCCAAGGAGCGCGCTCGGTTGATAGGTTCACCCACTTGGGTGTATTTTGTCGTGCGGAGCGTTGCTTTGCGCGATTTTTTATTTCACCGGGCAACTCCCGGAAATGGAGGTAATTCCTATTAGCGCTTCAAAAGATATGCTGATTAATGAAGACATCAGAGAAAAAGAGGTTCGCGTTATCGCTGACGACGGTGAAACCTTGGGAATGATGACCAGCAACGCCGCATTAAAGCTTGCATACGACCGCGGTCTTGACCTTGTGCTGATTGCACCGCAGGCAACGCCCCCTGTTTGCCGTATTATGGATTACGGCAAATATCGCTTTGACCGTGAAAAGAAGGAAAAGGAAGCAAGAAAGAAGCAGCAGATTGTTGAGCTTAAGGAGGTACAGCTTTCCTGCCGTATCGATACCCACGACTTTGAAACCAAGGCACGCAATGCCATTCGTTTCCTCACTGCAGGCAACAAGGTGCGCGTGGTTGTGCGCTTCAAGGGCCGTGAGATGGCACACCAGGAGCTCGGCCGCGAGATGCTGACGCGCTTTGAGGAGGCAGTTTCCTCGGTAGGCACCGTTGAGAAGAAGCCTGTTCTTGACGGCCGTATTCTCAGCATGATTGTCGTACCCGTCAAGCCCGACAAAAAGTAAGTAACCCTGCGGCGGTGCCGCATCAAATAGATTTTGTTAAAAGGAGTAAATAAAATGGGAAAAATCAAAACGCACAAGGCTTCGGCCAAGAGATTTTCCGTTACCGGTACCGGTAAGGTAAAAATCAATCACTGCCACCATCGTCACAACCTCGGTCTTAAGGATGCTAAGCGCAAGAGACATCTTCGCTCCTCTGCTATCCTCAGCCCGTCCATGACTGCTACGGCACGTCAGCTCATTCAGAAATAAGATAATTCGGAGGATAGTAAAATGGCAAGAGTTAAGGGCGCGATGATGACGCGCAAGAGAAGAAATAAGGTTTTGAAGGCTGCTAAGGGTTACTGGGGTGCAAAGTCTAAGCACTTCAAGATGGCCAAGGAGCAGGTGATGAAGAGCGGCAACTATGCATTTGCAGGCCGCAAGATGAAGAAGAGAGATTTCCGTAGCCTCTGGATTACCCGCATTTCTGCCGAGGCAAAGGTAAACGGTATGAACTATTCTACCATGATGCACGGCCTGAAGAAGGCAGGCATCGACCTCAACCGCAAGATGCTCGCAGATCTCGCCGTTACCGACAAGGCTGCTTTCGCAGCACTTGCTGCACAGGCAAAGGCTGCCCTTTAAGAGAATTAAAAACCCGGACGCGTGTGCCGGGTTTTTCTCAATTTTATGACGCGGTAAAACGCGTCAAAAACGAAGGAATTTTCTGAAAAAACGGAAGAAAGGAGGGGAACGGGATGCAAAAATCGGGTGAAATAATCACGTCGAGGCAAAATGCGCTGATTAGCCTGACCGTAAAGCTTGCTGACCGCAAGCATCGCGAGCGCGAGGGGCTTTTTCGCTTCGACGGTAAAAAATTATTTTTCGAGGCGCTTGCGGCCAATATTCCGCTTTATGCGGTGCTTCTGCGTGAGAGTGCTGCAGCGGCAATTTTAAGTGCCGCCGAGGCTTACAGGCTTCCCTCGGATTGTCGGTTGGTTACCCTCTCCGACGGATTATTTGACCGTATTTCCGAGGAACATTCGCCCGAGGGTGTAATTGTCCTTGCCCCATGGCTTTCGAATCTGCACCGTACGCTTGATGCGGCGGAGTGGGAGCAGACGGCACCTGCCAAGGGTGCTTCGCGCGTTCTTTTTCTTGAAAGCGTGCGTGATCCCGGAAACCTCGGCACCGTTATTCGCTCTGCCAAGGCCTTTGGCGTAGATGTGCTGGTGCTTTCGGCCGATTGTGCCGACATTTACAATCCGCGCGTTCTGCGCGCTGCCATGGGTACAGTGTTCGGGCAACCGATTATCCGTACACCTGACCTTGCTGCCGTCATCAGGGCGTATGGCAGGGAAGGACGCGTATTTGCCGCAACGTTAGATGAAAAGGCCGTTACCCTCGGCTCTCTGGCCTTTAGGGCAGGCGATGCCGTTGCGGTGGGTAACGAGGGGCACGGTCTGTCGCCTGCGGTGATTGCTGCCGCCACGGGCAGTGTCTATATTCCGATGGCCGCCGGTGTGGAATCGCTGAATGCGGGTGTTGCCGCCTCAGTGCTTCTGTGGGAGCTTTGCCGCGATACAGGAGGAGCATTATGAGAATTCCCTCGCATACTGCGGCGTGGGTTGCGCTATCTCTGGCGCTCGGCTCACGTTCCAGAAGATTTTCTGCGCTTTACGCGCATTTCGGCTCCCCTGAGGCAATTCTTACTGCAGACGGTGCCGAAATCCGCGCACTGCTGCCCGATATCGGTGACGGCGCGCTTGCTTCGCTTTGCTATGAAAAGCACGCAGATGAGGTGGCGCGTATTATGTCCTATTGCCAGCGCATGGGCGTCTGTATTCTGGTGCCTGATGGAGATGATTACCCCGGCTGTCTGCTTTCGATTGCAGAGCCGCCGGTGGTGCTTTACTGTCGCGGTAAACTCCCAAGGCTTGGGCAGCACCCCTTTATCGGCATGGTCGGTACGCGCAGCATGGATGCATACGGCGAGCGCGCAGCGTATAAAATATCCTTTGAGCTGGCGGCCGCGGGGGCCGTGATTGTCAGTGGTATGGCAGAGGGGATTGACGGTGTATGTCATGCCGCAGCCCTGAATGCGGACGGCTTTACGGTTGCCGTGCTTGGCTGCGGTATTGATCAGGTTTATCCCCGTCATCATACCAGACTCTTTTCCGAAATTGCGGAATTCGGCGCCGTGGTGACCGAGTATGCACCCGGTACACTGCCGCATCACCGTAATTTTCCTGCACGCAACCGCATTATCAGCGCGCTTTCCGAGGCTGTTGTGGTTGTGGAGGGTAATGAAACAAGCGGTGCGCTCATTACGGCTCGCTACGCACTCCTGCAGGGCAAATCTCTGTTTGCCGTGCCGGGTAATATTGACAGTCCGCAATCGGAGGGCTGCAATCTCTTATTACGTGCGGGTGCACGTGTGGCCCTTTGTGCCGAGGATATTCTTACACATTTCCGCTTTCTTTACAGAGAGCATATCGGCCTTTTATTGCCCGATGAGGCAATGCAATACTGTGCCGTCAGCGACGACAAGCTGCGCGTGCACGGAGTTCGCCCCGCCTCACAGGCGCAAAAGGGAAAGCGCGGGCGACGGGTGTGTGAATCTGCAGAGCTGCAATCCGCAGAGGATGAAGGTTATACTGCAGAGGCAAAGCGTGCGGAGGCGCCTCTTACCGAAGCACTTTCCTCACTTGATACGCGCGGACGTGAGCTGTACGCGCTTCTTCCCGACACCCCCTTTACTGTTGACTGCTTGGTTGCCGCAGGCGTTCCCGCAGGGGAGGCGGTAGCGGCAATGACACTTTTTGAAATACTTGGCCTTGTGTCGGCCCGTCCGGGCGGCACCTACCAAAAGCCTGTGGCATAGCTTCGGTCAATCGGGTGGCCGCGTGAAGCGGCAGACATCGTGATGACCGGGGAAAACGGCACACACAGTCAGTTTTTTTGAAAGGAAATATACATGGCAAATCTCGTAATCGTGGAGTCGCCCTCAAAGGCGGCTGCCATTAAAAAGTATCTTGGCTCCAATTATAAAGTAATCGCATCGAAAGGTCATGTCCGTGACCTGCCCAAGAGCACGCTCAGCGTTGATATTGAGAACGGCTTTGAGGCACACTATATTAACATTCGCGGTAAGGGCGATCTGATTAAGGAGCTTCGCCGCGAGGCAAAGGCTGCAAGAAAAATTTTTCTGGCGCCTGACCCTGACCGCGAGGGAGAGGCAATTGCTTGGCACCTTGCAATGGCGCTGGGCCTTGATCCCGAAAAAACACAGCGCGTGACCTTTAACGAAATCACGCCTGATGTGGTGCGTGCCGCCATCAAGGTGCCGCGTGCCATTGATATGAAGCTTGTGAACGCCCAGCAGACCAGACGCATCTGGGACCGCATCGTGGGCTACAAGCTCTCCCCGTATCTTTGGAAATCTGTAAAAAACGGGCTTTCCGCAGGCCGCGTGCAGTCGGTCGCAGCCCGTATCATCGTTGATCGTGAGGAGGAAATCCGCGCACACCGTCCTGAGGAATATTGGACGATTGATGCAACTCTCGGCACGGGTGACAGTGCCTTTACCGTGCGCTTTTACGGTAATGCCGACGGCCGCATCAAGCTTCCCGATGAAGCGAGCGCAAGCTTTGTTGTCAGCGCAGTTTCGGGCAAGCCCTTTACAGTAAAGGGCGTGAAGCATTCCACCCGTCAGAGATTGCCTTCGCCGCCCTTTACCACCTCTACCATGCAGCAGGAGGCATCCCGTAAGCTGGGATTCCAGTCTCAACGCATTATGCGCGTGGCACAGGAGCTTTACGAGGGTGTTAACGTCGGCACCGAGAACGGTGGCGTGCAGGGTCTTATTACCTATATGCGTACCGATTCACTGCGTGTATCCACCGAGGCGCAGAATGCGGCGCGCAGCATGATTTCCGAGAAATACGGCGCGGAGTATTGCTCCAAGGCGCCGCGTGTATATAAGGCAAGGGCAGGCGCACAGGATGCACACGAGGCAATTCGCCCTGCAAATGTGGCGCTTGATCCTGCCAAGGTGCATAAATATCTCACCCCTGACCAATATCGTCTGTATAAGCTGATCTGGGAGCGCTTCGTTGCCAGTCAGATGGAATCCGCTACCCTGGATGCCACCACCGTTGAGCTGTTTTCGGCAGGCTATTCCTTCCGTGCCAGCGGTTATCGCGTCACCTTCCCCGGCTTTATGGCTGTCTATGAGGAGGGTGAGGATGAGGATACACGCACCGATCTGCACAGTGAGCAGCGTGATTTGCGTTTGCCCACGTTGGTGGAGGGCGAGGTGCTGGAGGCTGCAGATATTCTGCCCCAACGGCATTTTACCGAGCCGCCCGCACGTTATACCGAGGCTTCGCTTATCAAGTTTCTTGATGAAAAGGGAATTGGCCGTCCCAGCACCTATAATACTATTATCACTACGATTGTATCGCGCAATTATGTTGTCCGTGACGGCAAATCGCTTGTGCCCACGCCGCTTGGCGAGGTGACCACAAAGCTGATGAAGGAGAACTTTGCCGATATTGTCGATTATGCCTTTACGGCGCAGATGGAGCAGCGCCTGGATGAAATTGAGGAGGGCAAGGCTGAGATGCGCCCTGTGCTGGAGGAGTTCTGGGCAGATTTTGCGCGTGAGCTTGCCAGTGCAGAAACAACCATCGGGACCGGGGATTTTCGCTTGCCTGTTGAAGAAACCGACATCATCTGCGATAAGTGCGGTGCCAGAATGGTGGTGAAAAACGGCAGATACGGCAAGTTTGCCGCCTGTCCCAATTATCCCACCTGTAAGAACACCAAGCCCCTTGAGGGTGACAAGCCTGCTGTCGAGGCAGTAGCGGTCGTCGAGGAGCCGCAGAAAAAGGCTTCCGTTGTGGCAGATTTCAAGTGCGAGCTTTGCGGTGCCGATATGGTACAACGCACGGGGCGCTACGGCAGCTTCTTTGCTTGCTCACGTTACCCCGCCTGCAATTATACCAAGCAAAAGACCAAGGAGCTTGACGTGCCCTGCCCCAAGTGCGGCGGCAAGGTGCTGATTAAGACAGGGCGCAATAAGACGGTGTTTTATAGCTGTGAGAACTATCCGACCTGCGATTTTTCCTCTTGGGATATGCCTACTGCCGAGCATTGCCCCGATTGCGGAAAGCTGTTGTTTCGTAAAAAGGGCAAAAATTTGCTCGTATGTCATGAAAAATCCTGCGGCTACCGCTGTGAGAGCGAGGAAGCGGCAGAGCCTACTACCCCTTCATGAGTGAGGTAACTGTACTGGGTGCGGGGCTGGCAGGCTCGGAGGCCGCGTGGCAAATTGCCACGCGCGGCATTCCCGTCACACTCGTTGAAATGAAGCCCCATAAGATGTCACCCGCACATCATCATACCGGCTTTGCCGAGCTTTGCTGCTCGAATTCTCTGCGCTCCGATGCGCTTTCCAATGCGGTCGGCCTTCTGAAGGAGGAGTTGCGTCTGGCAGGCTCTCTGCTGCTGATGGCTGCTGATGCTACACGTGTGCCTGCCGGCTCTGCGCTGGCGGTTGACCGTGCACTTTTTTCGGAATATGTTACGGAACGGGTGCAAAATCATCCCCTGATCACCGTGCTGCAGGAGGAGGCCACCGCTATCCCTGCACACGGCGTGACTGTGGTTGCCACGGGTCCGCTTACGAGCGATGCGCTGGCGGATGATATCGTCCGCCTGACAGGCAGTCAGGGACTGCATTTCTTTGATGCCGTTGCACCGATTGTGGAGTTTTCGGGCATCAATATGGACGTCGCTTTTTTTGCTTCTCGCTATGATAAGGGTGATGCCGATTACATTAATTGCCCGATGAGCAGAGAGCAGTACGAGGCCTTTTATGAGGCGCTGATCACCGCGCGCACGGCAGACCTGAAGGAGTTTGATAAAAAGGAATTAAAGGTGTTTGAGGGGTGTATGCCAGTTGAGGTAATGGCCCGTCGGGGTGTGGATACCCTGCGCTATGGTCCCTTGAAGCCCGTTGGTCTGATAGATCCGCGCGTCGGTCGGGAGGCTTATGCGGTAGTACAGCTTCGCAAGGAAAACAAGGAGGGGACGATGTATAACCTCGTCGGCTTCCAGACGCACCTCGCCTTCCCTGAACAGAAGCGAGTGTTTTCCATGATTCCAGGCCTTGAAAACGCAACCTTCCTCCGTTACGGTGTGATGCACCGTAATACGTATCTGAATTCTCCGGGTTTTCTTGATGCGACATACGCCGTTAAAACTCGTCCGAATCTCTTTTTTGCAGGGCAGATGACGGGTGTTGAGGGCTATATTGAGTCTGCAGGATCAGGCCTTGTGGCAGGCATCAATGCGGCACGTCGTATGCGCGGCATGGCACCGCTTATATTGCCAAAGGAAACGATGCTCGGTGCGATGGCAGCCTATGTTTCGGGCGGTGGGCTTGGCGATTTTCTGCCGATGAATGCCAATTTCGGCCTTGTACCGCCCCTTGCGGAAAAGGTGCGCGGCGGTAAGGCGAAGCGCAATGAGGCGCTTTCTGCCCGTGCGCTTGCCGCTCTGCAGACAGGGCTTGATGAAATAAAGGCGTAAAACCCGTACCGTTCGGGCACTAAATAGAGAAAAATGCGGTGTTATGCAAAATAACACCTCAACGGTGTGAAAACAAGAACAGAAAAGGAGTGCAATATGAGCGAGAATTTGTCGGCGCTGGAGGCGCGCATCGGATATATCTTCCGTGATCAGGCGTTGCTCTGTCGTGCCATGGTTCATTCCTCTTATGCCAATGAGCAGATGGGGGGCAGGGACGGCTCTAACGAGCGTCTGGAATTCCTTGGTGATAGTGTGCTGTCGCTCGTTGTTTGTCAATATCTTTATCACACTTACCCTGAATTGCCCGAGGGGCGTCTGACCGTTTTGCGTAAAAACGTGGTTTGTCAGCGCGCGCTTGCCGAGTATGCTGCCGCGATAGATTTGGGCGCCCATTTGCTTCTGGGCCGTGGCGAGGAACGGGACGGGCGTGGCAAGCCCAAGCTGCTTGAGGATGCCTTTGAGGCTTTACTCGGTGCGATGTACCTTGATTGCGGCAGCCTTGACCGTATCAGCGATTTTGTCGTGCCCTTCGTGCAGCGGGAGCTTGCGAAAATTCAGGCAGAGCTTACCCCCTTTGAGGATTACAAAACCCTGCTTCAGCAGCAGGTGCAGCAGATGCCGGGAGAGGAGCTGCGCTATGAGCTGATCGGGGAGGAGGGGCCTGATAATGCCAAAATTTTTACCGTGCGTGTCCTCATCAATTCCAATGAGTTCGGCAGAGGTGTCGGCAGCAGCAAAAAGGAAGCGGAGCAAAATGCCGCGCGTGAGGCCTTTGAGCGCTATCTTCCGCGTTGAATACCCATATACGGGGTGAAAAAACAGCATATTTTGAGAAAGCGCCGCTACGGCGAGGCAGTCAGCTGCCCCGTGGCGGCGCCTTTGATTTTGAAAAAACTTTTGCCAAAGCCAAAAAAGCACTTGCAAATTTTTAAATTTTAGTATATAATTTATTTATTATTTATGTAGAAAGGAGGCGTGGCTCTTGTTTCTGAAATCATTGGAGCTTCAGGGCTTTAAGTCCTTTCCCGATAAGACCAAGCTGCATTTTGATCGCGGTACTACCGTTATCGTCGGGCCGAACGGCAGCGGCAAATCCAACATTTCCGATGCAATGCGCTGGGTTTTGGGTGAAATTTCCTCAAAAAGCCTGCGTGGCACGAAGATGGAGGATGTGATTTTCGGCGGTGCGGACAGTCGCCGTCCGATGGGCTTTGCCGAGGTATCCGTTACCTTTGACAATACCGACCCCGAGAACAGATTGGATTACCCCGGTGATGAGGTCACCGTGACCCGTCGCTATTACCGCGCGGGTGAGAGCGAATACTATATCAACCGCCGTGCCTGCCGTCTGCGTGACATCTATGAGCTTTTTATGAATACGGGTGTCGGCCGTGACGGTTATTCTATTATCGGTCAGGGTAAAATTGCGGAGATTATTTCCCGCAAGTCTGATGAGCGCCGCAGCATTTTTGAGGATGCTTCGGGTATTGCAAAATACCGCCACCGTAAAAACGAAACCGAGCGCAAGCTGAAAACTACCGAGGAAAACATGACGCGTGTGACCGATATTTTTGCCGAGGTGGAACGGCAGGTCGGGCCGCTTGAAAAGGAAGCTGAGCGCGCCAAAAAGGCACTTGCGCTTCGCGAGGAAAAGAAAAAGGTTGACGTGCAGCTCTGGCTTTTTGATACCGAGCGCTTACGCCTGGAGGTTGAGCGCGCCCGTGAGAATTTCCGCAACAGCGCGTATGACCTGAAGCTTTGCGAGGAGGCAATTGCCGATTTTAACACGCAAAACGACCGCCTGTTTGAGGAAAGTCAGGGCAACGCCGCTACCGCAGAGGAGATTTATGAGCGTATCCGCGCTCTGGAGCGCGAGAATTACGAGCGTGAAAATCAGTATAGCGTGACGGGCACCAATATTGCCAACACCCGTGAAAAAATCGAGATTGCGGGGCGCACGATTCTGGAGCGCGAGCGCGTGCTGCAGGCTGAAACGGCCGAGGGCGATCGCCGCCGTGCGGAGCTTGCGCTGCTTGCCGAGAGCCGCGTAGCGCTGGAGGCCGAGCATACCGTCCGTGCCGAGGAGGCACAATCGCTTGCCGATACCATGCTTACCATGGGTGGCGAAATCGCAACGGCCATGTCCGATATAGCCGAGCGCGAGGCTGCCCTTGCCGATATTACCGTGCGCCGCAAAGTGCTTGAAACAAACAAGGTTGCCGATGGAGATAAAAATCTGTTGATGGCTGCCGAAATTGACGGATATCGCAAAATTTCCGAGGAGCTGCTGGCCCGTCTGGCAGTGAAGGAAGGGGCTGTGGCGGAGTATACCGCACAGCTTGAGGAGGCAGGCCGGACACTCGCCCTGCTTGATGAGGATTTTTCCGCGCGCGAGGAGGCGCTACGCAGCCTCACCGATAAGGAAACCGAGCTGAAGGCCGCCGCAGATATTACGCGACAGCGCATGGAGGCCTACCGTGCGATGGCGGAGCATTTCGAGGGCTACAGCAACAGTGTGCGCTTTGTGATGGATGCCTATGCGGGCGGCAGAATTACCGATAGGAACGGTAAAAGATGCGGCAGAATTTACGGGCCGCTTTCCACCGTCATGTCGGTGGATAAAAAATACGTGGTTGCGATGGAGATGGCGCTCGGCGCAAATCTTCAGCATATCGTTGTGGAGAATGAGGAGGTTGCCAAGTGTGCCATGCACGCACTCAAGCGTGCCGAGGCAGGCCGTGCCACCTTCTTTCCCCTTAGCTCTATGCGCGCCCTTACTCCTACAGCGGAGATGGAGCAGGCAAAGACCTGCAAGGGCTATATCGGCGTTGCATCTGAGCTTGTTTCCTGTGAGGATAAATTTCTGGACGTTATCTCCTCTCAGCTTGGCAGAACTCTTGTATTTGAGGATATTGACAGCGCGAGTGAGATGGCGCGCTTGACCAAATTCCGCGTCAAGGTCGTCACGCTGGACGGTCAGGTAATCAATGCGGGCGGCTCCTTTACGGGCGGCTCCGTTAAGCAGCGTGCGGGAATTCTTTCCCGTGCGGGACAGATTGAGGAGCTTGCCGAAAGGCTGAAATCGCTGAAAGCCGAGCTTGAGGCATTGACCAAAACGCGTGCCGAGGAGGCCGCAGCCGTCAAGGCACAGGGCGAGGAGCGCGAGGATATTGCTACCCGTATCAGCCTGCTGCAGGCCCTGCAAAGCGCCGAGGCAGGCGAGGCCGCCGCACTCCGCGCACAGTATGATGCAAACGAGGGGCTGGTTGCCAAGCTGCACGCAGATTTTGAGGCCTTGAATGCCCAGCGTGCGGGCTATGATGAGGAGCTTGCCCGTCTTGCGGAGGAGGAAAAAATGCTCCGCCATCAGATTGCAGAAATCACCTCGCTGCGTGCCGACAAGGATGAGGTGCGCAGTGCGCTGTTTGACCGCAAGGGTGCCATTGAGCAGGAGATGACAGAGCTTTATATTAAAATCAGCGGCGTGCGAAAGGATATTGAAACGGTTGAGGCCTATATCGCCGAGTCCGATGCACGTGCGGCGGTAATCCGTGAGGAAATCGAGGTGCTTCGTGCCGAGATTGCGGCGCATGAGGAGAGTATTGCTGCCGATACGCGCCGTCAGGAGGCTAACCGCAACACCTTTGCGGAGGGCGCACGCGTGCTTGCCGAGCTTGCTGAGCGCCGCAGTCACCTGCTTACCGCCAACCAGGAGGTTGAGCGCAAGCGCGTGCTGGTAACCGAGCGCCTGCGCGAAAAGGTTGCACAGCAGCAGCTTATCGTACAGGCACATACCAAAAATGAGGCAAAGCTTGCCGCATTGCAGGATGAGCAGTCGCGTATTGCCACCCGCTTCTGGGAAGAATATGAAATGACGCGCAACGATGCGCTTGCCCTGGGCTATGAGCAGCTGACCGCAGCCGACCGTGCTGCTGCTGCCGAGCTGCAGGTAAAATGCCGCAACGCGCTGAATTCTATTGGTCACGTTGACCTTGGCGCGGTGGATAAATTCAAGGAATTGAAGGCGCGCTATGACGAAATGGCGGCGCAGATTGCCGATATGACTGCGGCGCGCGATGATTTGCTTAAAATCATCGGTGAGCTGGAGGCGGAAATGCAAACCTCATTTATTACCACCTTCCATCAGATTAACGAAAATTTCAACCGTACCTTTTCCGAACTGTTTGGCGGCGGTAGCGCAGAGATTTCACTTTCTGATCCCACCGATGTGCTGACCTCGGGTATCGAAATCAAGGCAGCACCTCCCGGTAAGATCATCAAAAGCCTGACGATGCTGTCAGGCGGTGAGCAGGCATTCGTTGCGATTGCACTTTTCTTTGCTATTCTGCAGGTGAACCCCACGCCCTTCTTTATTTTGGATGAGATTGAGGCGGCGCTTGATGAGGTGAACGTTGCACGCTTTGCCGCTTATATCAAGCGCTATTCTGCCGACACCCAGTTTATTCTGATTACGCATCGCCGCGGCACAATGGAGGCCGCACAGCGGCTTTACGGCGTGACGATGCCGGAGCGCGGCATTTCGCACGTGCTTGAGTATGACGTAGGTACGATTGCAGGCAAGCAGGAGGGAGATGATTGGGATGGGATTTTTAACTAAGCTGCGTGCAGGTCTTGCCAAGACCAAAAACGCACTCTTTGGCAAAATTGATGCGCTTCTCAAGCTGTTCGTCCGCGTGGACGAGGATTTGCTTGAGGAGCTTGAGGAGCTTTTGATTACCGCTGACGTCGGCGTCAGCGCCACTGAGGAAATTCTTGACCGCCTGCGCGCGGAAATCAAGGAGGGACGCTTAAAGGATCCTGCCGATATCAAGGGTGCCCTGCGCGTGATCCTGGCCGATATGATTGGCGAGGGAGAGGCGCTTCACCTTGATACCACGCCTACCGTTATTCTGATCATTGGTGTCAACGGTGCAGGAAAAACCACCTCGATCGGCAAAATTTCCAATCGCCTGCGTGCGGCAAAGAAAAAGGTCGTGGTTGCCGCGGCCGATACCTTCCGTGCCGCCGCTATTGACCAACTTTCGGTCTGGTGCGACCGTGCGGGCGTGGATATCGTCAAGCAGCATGAGGGTTCTGATCCCGCCGCTGTCGTTTACGATGCTATTCAGTACACCAAAAAGAAGGGCGCTGATGTGTTGATTATTGACACGGCAGGCCGTCTGCACAACAAAAAGAATCTGATGGATGAGCTTGCCAAAATCAATCGTGTGATTGCGCGTGAGCTGCCCGATGCCGCGCGCGAAAATCTGCTTGTTTTGGATGCGACCACGGGACAGAACGCCATTATGCAGGCCAAGGAGTTCGGAAAGGCTGCCGAAATTACGGGGCTTATTCTGAATAAGCTTGACGGCACTGCCAAGGGCGGCATTGTCCTTTCTATTCGCCATGAGCTGGGACTTCCCGTGAAGTTTATCGGCGTTGGCGAGAAAATTGATGATATGCAGGAGTTTGACGCGGCGGATTTCGTTGCCGCGCTCTTTGAGGAATGATGGAAAGATATACCGTCGTGCTTGCATCGCACAATCAGGGTAAGATTGCCGAGCTTAATCGCCTGCTGCAGGCCGAGCTTGGCGACCGTATTGACTTGAAATCGCTGGGAGATATCGGCTTTTTCGAGGAAATAGAGGAGAATGGCACAAGCTTCAGGGAAAACGCGCTTATTAAGGCAAATGCGATTGCTGCGCGGGGCTATATTGCCCTTGCAGACGATTCGGGGCTCCTTGTGGATGCGCTGGACGGTGCTCCCGGTGTTTATTCTGCCCGTTATGCGGGCGAGCATGGGAACGATGCGGCCAATAATGCGCTTTTGCTCGAAAGGCTTGCAGGTGTAGAAAACCGTCGCGCAGCCTTTGTTTGTACCTTTGCCTGCGTTTTTCCCGATGGACGCACACCGATTGTCGCAGAGGGACGCGTGGAGGGCGAGATTCTTGAGGCGCCGCGCGGCACGGGTGGCTTTGGCTACGATCCGCTTTTCTATTATCCGCCCCTTGGCAAAACACTTGCCGAAATCGACAGGGCGGAAAAAAACAGCATCAGTCACCGCGGTGCGGCCGTGCGTGCGTTTGCCGCACAGCTGCTCGCTGTTATGAAGGGATAAAATTATGTTAACAAGCAAACAGCGCGCACAGCTGCGCTCCATGGCATCGACCATGGATACTATTATGCAGATTGGCAAAAGCGGCATCACCGAAGCCCTTGTTGCCACGGTTTCCGATGCCCTTGAGGCAAGGGAGCTGATCAAAATGAGAGTTCTTGAAAATTGCGAGCTCGGCGTACGCGGTGCGGCCGAGGCGCTTGCCGAAAGAACGGGCGCGGAGGTTGTGTCCGTGATTGGCACCAAGTGTATTCTTTACCGCGAATCTGCTACGAAAAAGAAGATTGAGCTATGCTGAACGGCCAGATACGCATCGGCATTTACGGCGGTACCTTTGGACCACCTCATAATGGACACGTGCGTGCCGCAGAGGAATTCGTCAAGCAAATGGAGCTTGACCTGCTTTATATCATTCCCGCTGCCGTACCGCCGCATAAGCAGCTTGATGCGGCAGATGAGCCGCGTCACCGCCTTGCGATGTGTGAGCGCGCCTTTGGCGCACATGAAAAAATGCTCGTTTCGGATATGGAGATTGCAAGGGGCGGGACAAGCTATACCGTGGATACCCTGCGCGCACTTGCAGGGGAGGATCGGCGCTTGTTCCTTCTGATGGGTACTGATATGATGCTGACGCTTGACCGCTGGCGTGAGCCTGCGGAGATTTTCCGCCTGTGTTATCCCATCTATATGCGTCGCGAAAGCGATCCCATCATTGAAAAGCAGATTGTCGCCAAGAATAACGAGTACCTTGCGAAATACGGTAAAATCGTGCGCCGTGTGCCGATGGAGTTCGTAGATATTTCCTCAACCGAAATCCGCCAAATGGTGAGGGCAGGGGAGAATATCAGGGCCGTAGTGCCCGCAGGTGTTGCCGCTTATATCGAAAGAGAGGGGCTTTATGTCTGAGCTTGTCGCCCTGCAAAGCGCTGTGCAGGCTCGCCTGTCCCCCTATCGCTTTGCACACACTGTGGGGGTGGTCAGAATGGCCGCACGCCTGGGCGAGCTTTTCTGCCCCTCCGAGGTTCACATGCTGCACGCGGCAGCTCTGCTGCACGATATCACCAAGGAGCTTACGCCCGAGGCGCAGCTTGCCCTGCTTGAGGAGGCTGGAGTTTCGCTCCGTGCCGACGAGCTTGCATCTCCTAAAATTTATCACGGCATCACCGCCCCCCTGGTGATTGCGCGGGATTTCCCGCTGTTTGCCACCGACCTGCTGCTTTCGGCTGTGCGCTGGCATACTACGGGCAGGGCAGGTATGACCTTGACCGAGGCTATTCTTTATCTTGCCGATTATATCGAGGAGGGGAGAACATTCCCCGATTGTGTGGTGCTTCGCCGTCGCTTCTTTGATGCACGGCCCCACAAAATGGACAGGGAAGCACGTCTTTCACATTTTGCGCTGGTTTTGCGCGAATCGCTTGAAATGACGGTTGCCGACCTGACAGATGCAGGCGCGCCTGTTTGCAAGGATACGTTGGAGGCCCTTGCCTGGCTGAAAGCCGAACAAAACCCCTTTGAAAGGATTTTATGATGAACGAAGAAATGATTGCAACAACTGAGGCACTGCCCTCGCTTGCCGATGCAGATGCAAAAA
>JAZOSC010000189.1:0-17719 GCA_045656925.1 Eubacteriales bacterium
CAGATCTTCGCGCCAAGACCGGTCTTGGTATGATGGACTGCAAGAACGCACTTGTTGAGGCTGTCGGTGACCAGGATAAGGCAATCAAGATTCTTCGCGAGAAGGGCCTTGCAACCGCCGAGAAGAAGGCAGGCCGTATCGCTGCCGAGGGCCGCGTTGATATTATGACCAAGAATGGCGTGACCGCTATGGTTGAGGTGAACTCCGAAACCGACTTTGCTGCGAAGAGCGATGCCTTCAAGGGCTTTGTAACCGGTCTGCTTGAGACCATCATCGAGAAGAAGCCTGCTGACGTGGCTGCTCTTATGGCTGCTGATTACATCGGCACCACCACCTCTGTACAGAACACCCTTGTTGAGCTGATTGCTGTTATCAAGGAGAACCTTTCCGTTCGTCGCTTCATCCTCGTTGAGGGTACCACCTCTACCTACATTCACGGCTTTGGCACCACCGGTGTTATCGTGAAATTTGAGGCTGACGAGGCTGTTGTTGCAAAAGAGGGCTTTGCCGAGTTTGCAAAGAACATTGCGCTTCAGATTGCCGCAGGCAACCCCCCCCAGTATGTCAACATCGAGGATGTTCCCGCTGAGGCAGTTGCTGAGGAGAAGGCAGTGCTCATCGCACAGATGAAGAACGATCCCAAGAACGCAAATAAGCCCGACCAGATTCTTGAGAAGATCGTTTCCGGTCGTCTTGGCAAGTTCTACGAGCGCGTTTGCCTTGTAGAGCAGGCTTACGTTAAGGAAGACAGCATGACCGTTGGTGCGTCCACTGCATCTGTTGCCAAGGCTCTTGGCGGCGACATCAAGATTGCTGCATTCTACCTGTTTGAGAAGGGCGAGGGCATTGAGAAGAAAGAGGAGAACTTTGCCGAGGAAATCGCAAAGCTCACCGGCCAGGCTTAATCATTCTGCCAAAAACCAAGGGCGCACCGTGCGGTGCGCCCTTTTTTGATTTTGCGGTAGATGCGATTCTCCTGCGTGTCATCTTGAGCGTAGTCTGCCCGAGATTCTACCTTCGCCTTGCTCGGTACTGCTTCGCAGTTCGAATTCGCTACGCTTCGCTCAGAATGACACGGGCGGACGCAGTCGAAACCCGAAGGGCGAACAGCAACGCTGTTCGGATCTCGCAGGAAATGAAATTTCAGGTAAAATGCGGGATATTTTTTCTTGCTTCCTTTTAAGCATCACTGCCCACAAAACGGGGCTGCGGCAGGGGATTGGCAACGGTGCGTGCGGTGGATTTTGCCGCGTATTTATAAATATTGCCGATTTTCAAAAAATCCTCTTTACAAATGATAAAAAATAGAATATAATAAATAAGAATAGAATGATATAGCGAGGTGTTCTGATGGCAACTCCTAAGTACAAAAGAATTTTGCTCAAGCTCTCGGGTGAGGCCTTGACCAAAAAGGACTGTGGTATTCTTGACTTTGATTTCATTGCACGCGTGGCAGGGGTTTTGAAGGCCTGCCGTGACAAGGGCGTGGAAATCGGTGTTATCGTTGGTGCCGGCAATATCTGGCGCGGCAGGCAGGGCGGCGGTATGGACCGCAAGCAGGCCGACCATATGGGAATGCTTGCAACCGCGATCAACGCGCTGGCTTTGCAGGATAGCTTCCGTCAGGCAGGGCTTGATGCGATCGTCATGTCGGCCGTGGAGATGCGTGCCTTTGCCGATACCTTTACCGTGCAGGACGCAAACAAGGCACTGAAGGAGGGCAAGGTGGTCATCTTTGCTTGCGGCCTGGGGCAGCCCTTCTTTTCTACCGATACTGCGGCAGTGCTCCGCGCGGCGGAAATTGATGCCGATGCCGTGCTGATGGCCAAGAACATAGACGGTATTTACACAGCAGATCCCAAGCTTGATCCGACTGCCCGTCGCTATGATGAGGTAACCTATGCGGAGGTTCTTGCAGGGCAGCTGAAGGCGCTTGACCTTTCTGCCACCACCTTCTGCATGGAACATGATATTCGTTGTTACGCCTTTGCCCTGAATGATCCCGAAAACATCTACCGTGTTGTGATGGGAGAGCATATCGGCACCGAGCTGCACAGATAATAAAGAGAAACGGAGAAATACTTATGAAGCTCAATACCAAGGATTTTGAAGCAAAAATGGAAAAGGCACTTTCTGTGCTTGGCAGCAACTTTGATACCATTCGCGCAGGGCAGGCAAATCCTGCTGTTCTCAACCGCGTGAGCTTTGAATACTACGGCTCGCCCACCCCCATCAACACGATGGCTGACATTCGTCTGGCCGATGCACGCACCCTTGTGATCAAGCCCTACGATGCATCTACCCTCAAGCTGATGGAGAAGGCTATCCTTGCCTCTGACGTGGGCATTACCCCCAACAATGACGGCCAGGTTATTCGCTTGGTATTCCCCCAGCTCACCGAGGAAAGACGCCGTGAGCTTTCGAAGCAGGTGCAGAAGATGGGTGAGGAGGCCAAGGTTGCCATTCGCAATATCCGTCGCGATGCAAATGACCTCTGCAAGAAGATGGAAAAGGATGGCGAGATGACCGAGGATGAGCGCAAGGCATCCGAAAAGGCCATTCAGGACCTGACTGACAGATTTATCAAGAAAATTGACGAGGCCGTTGCTGCAAAGCAGGCCGATGTCATGGCTATCTGATTTTAACAAGGCTACGCCCGTTTCGGTGGGGTAGCGACTCCGTGGGCGGATTGGTGACGCAAGTTTTCCTTCCGCCCATTCTCGCGTAACGCGCAGCATTACGGATTTTGAGAGGTTATTATGGCTGATACCACAAAGGATATCCTGCAAGCTCCACGTCATATTGCCTTTATCATGGACGGGAACGGCAGGTGGGCAAAAAAACGCGGTCTGCCGCGCGAGCATGGGCACCGCTTCGGCGTCAAGGCCTTCCGCGCCGTGCTTGACCACTGCGACACGCTGCCGCTTGAGGCGGTAACCTTTTATGCCTTCTCGACCGAGAATTGGAAGCGCCCCAAGCGGGAGGTCAGCGCGATTTTGCGCCTGATGGACTCCTATCTTTCCGAATGTGAGCGAAAGATTGATGATTACGCCTTTCGCATCGTATTTCTGGGCGATAAGTCGCCCTTTGAGGGGGCACGCCGTGAGAGAATGGAGCGCCTGGAGGCGCGCACGGCCACGCGCACGCGTATTCTCAATATCGCCCTTAACTACGGCGGCCGTGACGAGCTGGTAAACGCCTGCAATCACCTGCTTTCAAGCGGTAAGCGCACCGTCACCGCCGCAGATATTGAGGCTGCGCTGTATACCAAGGATAGCCCGCCGCTTGACCTGATTGTACGTACGGGCGGCGACCTGCGTATCTCCAATTTTCTGCTCTGGCAGGCCGCTTATGCCGAGCTTTATTTTACAGATGTGCTCTGGCCCGATTTCGGCCCCCGTGACGTAGATGCCGCGATTGCCGAATTTCATCAAAGAAAACGCCGCTTCGGTGGCGTATGAAGGGAAGAAACAAACAATGAAAATACGTATCATCACTTCGATTGTCGCACTTGCATTTATCGTTCCGTTTTTTGTCTTCGCTGACGTAACCACGCCGCAGGACCCCTTAAACTATCTGTTTCCGCTGCTTTTTTCGCTGATTGCTTTTGTGTCGGTCTGGGAGATGCTGCATTGCTTGAAGCAGGATAAAAATTACGTCATCAGCGTGCCGCTTTACCTTGCGGCCCTTGCGTTTCCCATGCTGGCGCGCGTTCTCTGCAACGACCTTGAGGCACTGGTCAAGATAGCGGTTGTTGCGGCACTTGCCATCGCCGTTTATATGTTCTTCTCCATCGTCTTTCATTTCGGTCAGTTCAGTAGCGCAACGATCGGGCTTGTGTTCATGACAGCGTTTTATATCATCGGCTCAAATACCGCTATCGTGGTGCTGCGTAACACACCCAAAACGGGTAAATTTCTGGTGCTGATACCCTTTCTTCTGTCCTGGACAACCGATATTTTTGCCTACTTTACGGGCAGATTTTTCGGCAAGCACAAGCTGATTGAGGCTGTTAGCCCGAAAAAGACGGTTGAGGGTGCAATCGGCGGTCTGGTATTTTGCAGCCTGGCGGCCATGCTCTATGGTCTGATCGTCGGTCATTTCTACGATGTCACACCCGATTACCTGATTCTTGCCCTTGGCGGTATCGTGATGGGTGTGGTTTCCCAACTTGGTGACCTTGTGATGTCTGCCATCAAGCGCGAGCAGGGGATTAAGGATTACGGCTTTATGCTGCCGGGACACGGCGGCCTGCTTGACCGCTTTGACTCCAGCATGGCTGTTACCGTTGCGGTGCTGGTGATTACACTCTTTCACCCGATTTTCAGCTGATATGAAGAAGAATAGCGTATATCCGCCCATTATGATTTTAGGTGCCACAGGCTCTGTCGGCAGACAGGCGATTCAGGTGGCACAGCAGCAGGGCATCAGGGTAACGGCACTTGCCGCAGGAAAGAACTGGGAGCAGGTCGCCGCAGATGCCAGAGCGTTACAGGTGACCGCCGCCGCTATGTCCGATGAGCGCGCGGCGGCCGCTTTGTCCTTGGCGCTTGCCGATACGCCTATCCGTGTTTACGGCGGTGAATCGGGGCTGCTGCAGATGATTGCCGACGATACCGAGGCAACCTTTGCCGTCAATGCCATTTTAGGGTGTGCAGGCCTTCGCCCCAGCCTTGCCGTGCTTGAGGCAGGCAAGAATCTTGCCTTGGCAAACAAGGAAAGCCTTGTGGTGGCAGGCGAGCTGGTGATGGGGCTGGCACGCAGAAAAAACCTTGCCGTTACACCTGTGGACAGTGAGCATTCCGCCATCTTTCAAGCGCTGCGCGCAGGAGAAAAGCGTGAAATCAAGCGCCTGATACTGACCGCGTCAGGTGGACCGTTCTTTGGTAAAAAAAGAACAGAACTTAATCATATAACCGTTGCTGACACGTTAGCGCACCCCACCTGGCAGATGGGAGCGAAGATTACCGTTGATAGCGCCACCCTGATGAACAAGGGCTTTGAGGTCATAGAGGCGGCGCACCTGTTCGGGATTCCTGCCGACCGTGTCGAGGTGGTCGTGCATCGTGAGAGTATAATTCACTCCATGGTGGAATACATTGATAACAGCGTGATTGCACAGATGTCGGTGCCCGATATGCGCCTGCCCGTGCAGTATGCGCTGACGGCGCCTATCCGTACCGAGGCTGTGATTGCCCCCCTTGATTTGGTCAAATTAGGCAGCCTGACCTTTGCCGCACCCGATGAGGAGAGCTTCCCCTTGCTTGCTGCAGCGCGCCGTGCGTTTCTCGTCGGCGGCGGTGCAGGGGCCGCGCTCAATGCCGCAAATGAGGTTGCGGTTGCCGCCTTCCTTGCCGAGGGGCTTTCCTTCCTTGGCATTTCGGATACCGTGCTGCAGGTCTGTGCCGATATGCCGCACGCGGCGCACGCGCATACGCTTGAGGAGATTCTTGCCATCGACAGTGAGGCAAGAGCGCGCGCGAAAGCCCTGATTTCTCGCATCTAAATCGTTTCGTAAGGAGTTACCATGCCAACCATTTTGTACGTTTTGCTTGCTATCGCAACCTTTGGTGTTCTTATCGTGATTCACGAGCTTGGGCACTTTCTTGTGGCGCGCGCTTTTGGCGTGGGCATTCGCGAGTTTTCCATTGGCATGGGCCCCAAGCTGTTTTCCGTTCGTGGCAGAAAAAGTATGCCGAGAGAGGCTCTTGATGCCGCAGAGAGCACGCGTGTCCAGCCCCTTTCCTTCGAGCATATCGAGGCAGGGCGTGCCGCGCCCGCGGAGGAGCCGTGGGACGGCACCACCGTTTATTCCATTCGCGCGCTTCCCATCGGCGGCTACGTCAGTATGATTGGCGAGGATGAGGAAAACGATGATCCTGCTTCCTTCAATAAGAAAAAGGTCTGGCAGCGTATTCTTGTGGTCGTGGCAGGTGCTGCGATGAACATTCTCCTTGGCTTTATTCTCTCGCTTATTCTGACGCTTTCCGCTACCCAGCTTGCCTCTACCACGGTAGGTGAGCTTGAGGAGGGCGCAAGCAGTGCCGCCTACGGTCTTGCGGTGGGGGATACCGTCACCCATGTGGCAGGTGTGCGCGTGCATACGGGCAACGAGCTTGTTTATGAAATTATGAACAGCGGCTATGAGCCGATCACGCTCACCGTGATACGTGACGGCAGAGAGGTGACGCTCGAAAACGTGATCTTCCCTGTAACCGTTACCGAGGGAGTTGCCTTCGGGCAGGCGGATTTCCGTGTGTTTGCCGAGGAAAAGACCTTTGGCAGTGTGATGAAGCACAGCTTCTTCCGCGGTGTATCCACCGTCAAAATGATTTTTGACCAGCTGGGCGACCTGCTGACGGGCCGCTTCGGCCTCAATGCTATGTCAGGCCCCGTCGGTGTGACCGATACCATGGTCACAGTTGCAAAAACCGATATGTCAACCTATCTCTATCTGGTGCTGATCATCACGGTCAACCTCGGTGTATTCAACCTGTTGCCGATTCCCGCACTCGATGGCGGCAGATTGCTGTTCCTGCTGATCGAAGCGGTGACACGAAGGCCCGTTAAGCGCGAGGTAGAGGGAATGATACACTTTATCGGTATGGCACTCCTGCTGCTTCTCATGTTCATTATCACATTCAAGGATATTACAAAGCTGTTTATACGATGAATTATAACGAAAAAAGACGAAAGACAAGGGCCGTGCGCGTGGGCGATCAGACGCTTGGCGGCACCGCCCCCATTATCATACAGTCCATGACCAATACCGACACAAGGGATTATGCGGCAACGCTTGCACAGGTCAGGGCATTGGCACACGCGGGCTGTGATGTGGTGCGCCTGACAGTACCCGATGCCGAGGCCGCCCAAACGATCGCACGCCTGAAAAAAGAGATGCCCCATGTGCCGCTTGTGGCGGATATTCATTTCGATTACCGTGCCGCAATTGCCGCCGCGCAGGCGGGTGCGGATAAAATACGCATTAACCCCGGCAACATCGGTGGCGAGGAGCGCGTGCGCGCTGTGGTTGCCGCCTGCAAGGAGAGGGGGCTGCCCATTCGCATCGGCGTCAACGGCGGCTCGCTTGAAAAGCACATTCTTGCCAAGCACGGCAAGCCGACTGCCGAGGCACTTTGCGAGAGTGCCTTTTATCATATCGGCTTGCTTGAAAAATATGGGTTTACCGACATCGTGGTATCCATCAAATCCTCTGACGTCGCAACCATGATTACCGCAAACCGTTTGGTCGCGGCAGCCTGTGATTATCCGCTGCATCTCGGTGTAACGGAGGCCGGCGGCGCCCCTCGCGGTAGCATCAAAAGTGCCATCGGTGTGGGTGCGTTGCTTGCCGACGGCATCGGCGACACGGTGCGCGTATCCCTTACGGCCGATCCCGTCGAGGAAATTGCGGCCGCGCGAAATATTCTTTCCGCCCTTTCCATTGAGGGGCAAAGCGGCCTCAATATCGTCAGCTGTCCTACCTGTGGCCGTACGAAAATCGACCTGATCGAGCTTAGCGCGCGCTTTGAGCGCGCGGCAGGGGAGGCGGGGCTTTTGGATTTGCCCGTAAAGGTCGCGCTGATGGGCTGTGCGGTAAACGGCCCGGGGGAGGCACGCGAGGCAGATATCGGCATCTGTGGCGGCGTGGGTGAGGCGCTTCTCATCAAAAAGGGCGAGATTATTGACCGCATCTCAGAGGATGCCGTCATCGACCGCCTGATTGCCGAGCTTTTCAAAATCAAGGAACAGAAATAAACACGGCGCCTTTGCCGTGACGGAGGCTTATCATGGCAAAGAGCTTGCTTGAAATTTTCCATAAATACAGTCCGCATGAGGCCGATGCCGCATGGCTTCGTACGGGAACGGATATTACCGTGCGCGCCGATCGCGAGCGACGCATGATTGAGGTCAGTGCGGCATTTCCCGCCATTATTCCCAAGGCGGTGCTTTATCGCGTAGAGGGTGAGATAGAGCAGGCGTATGAGTTGTCGCTCGTGCGTATTCTGCCGCGCTATCCCTCATATTTGTTCGGAGAAACCTATATTTCCGAGCTGCTTGAGGAAGCCCAGCGTGTAGGCATCGTGGCGCGCGGCTTTTTCCATTCGTGGCGGGCGCGGCTTGAGGATACCCGTATCATCATTGAGATGCCTTATGCCGATAAGAGCCTGCTTTTGATGGATCTGGGCAAAACCCCCGAGGTGATCGAGGGAATTATCCGCAGTGAATTTGCCCTGAATTATCGGGTGGAGTTCCGCCATTCCGCCGCCCTTGCCGAGCGCTATCACTTTGGCGGCAGCGACGAATTATCCGCCATTGATGCAAGAATGCGTGAGGCGGCACGGACATATGGCAGCCGACAGGGAGAGGGGGCTGTTGGCAGCAGCGAGCAATCCGCCGCAGCGCAGGCACCGCAGGGTGAGCGCAGAATGTCCCTGCTTGGTGATGCTCCCGATGCTGTCATTGATAAGGACGGCGTGTGTCACGTCGGTGTGATGCGATTTGACCTTTCCGCGCCCGAATATACCATCGGTGTTAAATTTGATATTCAGCCGACGCCCATCGGCAGGATTACCCATCCCGCGCGCGGCCTCGTTATCGTTGGTGAGGTCTTTGGCTATACAGAGGATACTACGCGCGACGGCAGTAAATTCAACGTTACCTTTGCCGTTACCGACGGTCATTCCTCGATAACGGTGAAAAAATTCGGCATGAGTGCGGAGGACAAGCAAACGCTTTCCGCCGCGGTCTATAACGGCGCTGCCGTGGCAATGCGCGGCTACGCCAAGCAGGACGTTCACCGCGAGGTCGTTGACGTGGACGTGACCTTCTATTATTCTGATATTGCCAGAATCAAACGGCTGCAGCGCATGGATCATGCGCCCGTTAAGCGCGTGGAGCTGCACCTGCACACCACCATGTCCGCGATGGATGCGCTGATTGCGCCCGAGGCAGCCGTCAGGCAAGCACATCAGTGGGGTCACCCTGCGGTTGCCATTACCGATCACGGCAATGTACAGGCCTATCAGATGGTGATGAAGGATGCCGACAAGCTTGGCCAGAAGGTTATTTTCGGCATGGAGGCTTACTTTGTAAATGACCGCGCCAGTGCCGTTTACGGCAAGTATGACGGCGGCTTTGACAGCGAGCTTGTCGTGTTTGACCTGGAAACGACGGGCCTTTCTGCCGCCACCTGCCGCATCACCGAGATTGGTGCGGTGAAAATGAAAAACGGGGAGATTCTCGACCGATATCAGACCTTCGTTAATCCTGAAATGCCTATTCCCGCCGAGGTTACGTCGCTCACGGGCATTACCGATGCCATGGTGGCGGATGCGCGCAAAATAGACGAGGTACTGCCTGAATTTCTTGCTTTTGTGGGTGACAGGCTGCTTGTTGCACATAACGCTGATTTTGACGTGGGCTTTATCCGTGCCGCCGCCAAGCGTCTGGGAATCTCCTTTGATTCTCCTTATCTGGATACGCTGGCGCTTTCCCGTTATATCAATCCTGAGCTGAAATCACATAAGCTGAACGTCCTTGCCGAGCATTTCGGCCTCGGCGATTTTGACCATCACCGCGCCTCCGAGGATGCGGAAATGCTTGCGATGGTGTACGTGAAAATGCAGGAGAAGCTGAAGGCTGCCGAGGTGTTCAGCTTCAAGGAGCTTGCCGCCGAGATGAGCGAGGCGCCAGACCCTCTGCGCCTGCCGCCCTATCACCAGCTGATTCTCGTGAAAAATAAGGTGGGACTGAAAAACCTTTATAAGCTGGTTTCTTACAGTTATCTTGACTATTACCGCCGTTTTCCGCGCGTGCCCAGAACGGTGCTTGAAAAGCACCGCGAGGGGTTGCTGATCGGCTCCGCGTGCGAGGCGGGTGAGCTGATGCGTGCCATTCTTGACAATAAGCCGGAGAGTGAGCTTGAGGAGATTGCAAAATTCTACGATTTTCTTGAAATTCAGCCCATCTCCAACAATCGGTTTATGATTGAAAAGGGTATGGTTGCAGATGAGGAGGCGCTGCGCGACCTGAACCGCCGTGTGGTGGCACTCGGTGAGCGATTGGGTATTCCCGTGGTTGCGACCTGCGATGCACACTATATCAATGAGGAGGACGACCTGTTTCGCCGCGTGATGGTGAGCGTTAAATTCAAGGATGAGGATAACGAAAATCATCTTTATTATCGCACCACCGAGGAAATGCTTGCCGAATTTGCCTATCTTGGTGAAAGCAAGGCCTATGAGGTGGTTGTCACCAACACCAACCTTATCAACGATAGGATTGAGGCGGGCTTACGCCCGTTCCCCGATGGCACCTTTACCCCGAAAATGGAGGGTGCGGAGGAGGATTTACAGCGCATCTGCTACGAGCGCGCGAGAAAAATGTACGGCGATCCCTTGCCCGAGATTGTGGAAAAGCGGCTTGACAGGGAGCTGACCTCTATCATTAAAAACGGCTTTGCCGTGCTTTATATGATTGCCCAGAAGCTGGTATGGTACAGCGAGAGTCAGGGCTATCTCGTCGGCTCTCGCGGTTCGGTTGGCTCCTCGTTTGTGGCCTCTATGGCAGGCATTTCCGAGGTAAACCCCCTGCCACCCCATTACTGGTGTCCCCAGTGCGCGCACAACGAGTTTGATGTGCCTGCGGGTATTGGCTCCGGCTTTGACCTGCCCGATAAAAATTGTCCCGTCTGTGGCACCAAGATGAAAAACGACGGTCATAATATTCCCTTTGAAACCTTCCTTGGCTTCTTTGGTGAGAAGTCGCCCGATATCGACCTGAACTTTTCGGGTGAGGTGCAGGGGCGTGTGCATAAGTATACCGAGGAGCTGTTCGGTGCCGAAAACGTTTTCCGTGCAGGCACCATCGGCGGCATTGCGGAAAAAACCGCCTTTGGCTTTGTTCTGAAATATATGGAGGAAAAGGGGATTTCGCTGCCGCGTGCCGAGGTCAACCGTATTGCCGCACACTGTGAGGGCGTGAAGCGCTCTACAGGTCAGCACCCCGGTGGCATCGTGGTAGTGCCAAAGGAGTATGAAATCTATGATTTCTGCCCTGTGCAGCATCCTGCCGACGATCCAAACTCCGATATTGTCACCACACACTTTACCTTTGAGTATCTGCACGATACGCTCCTGAAGCTGGATGAGCTGGGACACGATATTCCGACCAAATATAAGTGGATGGAGCGCTTCTCCGGTACCTCTGTCATGGAGGTGCCGATGAATGACCCTGCGGTTTATGAGCTGTTTCTCTCCACCAAGCCCCTGGGCGTCAGCCCCGAGGACATTGACGCCAACCTCGGCACATTCGGCTTGCCTGAATTCGGTACGAGGTTCGTTATGAAGATGGTTGAGGAGGCAAAGCCAAAATCCTTTGCCGATTTGCTGCAGATTTCGGGCCTTTCCCACGGCACCGATGTATGGGTGGGCAACGCGCAGGATCTCATTAGGGACGGCATTTGCGATATTTCCCGTGTTATCGGCTGTCGCGATAATATTATGAACGACCTGATTCGCTACGGCGTGGAGAGCGCGCACGCCTTTAAAATTATGGAGAGCGTGCGTAAGGGCAGGGGACTTACCCCCGAATGGGAGCAGGAAATGTCAGATGCAGGCGTACCCGATTGGTATATTGCATCCTGCAAAAAAATCAAATATATGTTCCCGAAGGCTCATGCCGCCGCTTACGTGATGTCTGCCATTCGCCTTGGCTGGTATAAGGTGCATATGCCCATCGTCTTTTATGCGGCGATGTTTACCGTGGCACCGGGCGGCTTTGATGCCGAGATCGCCATGGGCGGAAAATCCCGCGTGGTTGCAACCATCAAGGATATTGAGCGCCGCGGCAAGGAGGCATCACCCAAGGAGCAGGCCTCGATCGCCTCGCTGCAGCTGACAAACGAGGCGATGGCAAGGCATATCCGCTTCCTGCCCGTGGATATTGAGAAATCGGATGCACGCGCCTTCCTGCCGGAAAACGGCGCCATTCGCATGCCCTTCTCGGCGCTTTCCGGTGTCGGCGAAAATGCGGCCGACAGCATTGTGCGCGCGCGGAATGAGGAGCCGTTTTTCTCGATTGAGGATCTGCAGATCCGTGCGGGGCTGAATAAGAGTGTGGTGGAGCGCCTGCGCGCCGTCGGCGTGCTTGATAAGCTGCAGGAAACCGACCAGCTGACCATTGTATTTTGAGGATGCACTGTCGCTCTTACAGGTGATGAAAGCATTCTGCGTCGCACAAATTGACACTCCCCGACATATTCTGTCAATACCTGGGGCTGTGTACGGTAAATAAGCGGAACCGAGCCGCCGACGGCTCGGTTCCTTTTTATATTAAATACCAAGCACCCAAATCCTTTGAGGGGAGCCTTGAGATTGAAGAGCATAACGATGAGTGTAATGGGGGGCGATGCCAGACAGGCGGCGGTGGCGAATTATTTTGCGCGTCGCGGCGCACGCGTGCGGTGCTTTGGCGTGCCTTTTCTGAAGGCGGCGCGGGGAATTTCACTCTGCCGCCACTGGCGCGAGGCGCTTTTCGGCACAGAAGCCGTCATTTTGCCGTTGCCTGCCACACATGACAGCCGCCATCTTTATATGGGGCAGGGTGATGAGGGGGAAAAAGCACCGCTGATTACCGAAATAATTGAGGCACTACCCACAGGTGCTTTTCTTGCGGGCGGCCGTATGAGTGAGTCGCTTGTGACACACGCCCGTGCGCGCGGCTTTGCGCCGTTTGATTATTTTAAAAGCGAGGCACTGCAGGTTGCAAACGCCCTGCCGACAGCAGAGGGGGCGGTTTCTATTCTGATGCAGGAGGTGCCGCGCACGGTGGCAGGGCTTCCTGTGCTGGTTACAGGATTTGGCAGAGTGGGGGAGGCGTTGGTGCGTCTTCTGCTTGCCATGGGTGCTTGTGTGACGGTCGCGGCAAGACGTGCAGAGGTCATGGAGAGGGCGGCAGCCCTTGGCTGTGCGGTCATTGACCTCAAAGCACCCGATGCGCTTGCTGACAGAGAGGGGCGCTATGCCGTTATCTTCAACACCGTACCCAGCCGCTTGTTTGATGACGATACGCTGGCAATGCTTTCAGATGGCACGCTGCTGATCGACCTTGCCTCTGCACCCGGCGGAATTGATGCCGAGGCGGCGGCCTGCCGCGGTATTCGTACGATATGGGCGCTTTCCCTGCCGGGGAAGTATGCACCCGAAACAGCAGGGGAATTGATTGCCGCTACTGTGGAGGATATGCTGATAAGGGAGGGTGTGCGATGATAGGGTTTGCGCTGTGCGGCTCCTTTTGTACGGTTTCGCGTGCATTGTCCGAGTTGGAAATGCTTTGCCGCGGGCATGAGGTGCAGGGAATTGTCAGTGAGGCGGTGGCAGGCACAGATACGCGCTTTGGCAGGGCGGCGGATACGCTTGCGAAAATCGAGGCATTGACGGGACGCCCTGTCATCAGCAGCATTGTGGGGGCAGAGCCGTTGGGGCCGAAGCACCCGCTTGATGCGTTGGTGATTGCCCCCTGCACGGGTAACACATTGGCGAAAATGGCAAACGGCATCACCGACAGCACGGTGACAATGGCGGCAAAGGCACACCTGCGTGCGAACCGTCCGCTGCTGATCGCCCTTTCCACCAACGATGCGCTTTCCGCCAATCTTTCTAACATCGGAAGGCTTCTTTCCAAGAAAAGCGTGTATTTCCTGCCAATGCGGCAGGACGATCCCTTGGGCAAGCCCCATTCGCTGGTGGCGGAATTTTCACTGCTTGGCGAGGGACTCTCCCTCGCCCTTGCAGGCAGACAGATGGAGCCGCTTTTTCTCCCGTGAAGGAAAAATACGATCAGCCGATGCCAATTTGGTATCGGCTGATTTCTGCTTTATTAACTCTATAAAAAGAACATATTTTAATTAAATTAATTGTTTCAACCCATTTTTCTCGCCTGAAGTGCGTGCAACAAGCGCGGGGCGGCAGCACCGCGCCTGTCGGATTTGTTACTGTATTTTGTGGCACTTAAGCCTTATCTTCTCCCATAGGCATGGGTGTCGCAGCTGCCCTATGCAGGCGCTTGCCGTCAAAAATCACCGTATTGGAAAGCTCTCGGCAGAGATTTGTCAAAAAAATGGCAAAAGCCCTTTTCAAACCCTTCAATGCGTGCTATAATATATACAATCATATTACCGTGGAGGGAAACCACTATGAAAAAAATTTCACGCAATCTGACGATGCTGTTTGATTACTATGAAATGACGATGGCCAACGGCTATTTCAAAAACGGCATGAAGGAAACAATTGCGTACTTTGACGTGTTCTATCGCTCCAATCCCGATAACGGCGGCTATGCCATTGCCGCAGGCCTTGAGCAGGTGATTGAGTATATCAACGACCTGCGCTTTGATGAGGACGATATTGCCTACCTTGCCGCCAAGGGCTGCTTCGATGCGGATTTTCTCAATTATCTGCGTACCTTCAAGTTTACGGGTGATATCTGGGCTGTGCCTGAAGGCACCGTCGTGTTTCCGGGGGAGCCTTTGATGACGGTTCGCGCCCCCACTATGGAGGCACAGTTTATTGAAACATATCTCTTGATGATGCTCAATCATGAGTCGATGATTGCCACCAAGGCTGCCCGTATTACGCGTGCCGCCAAGGGCAGACCTGTCAGCGAGTTCGGCTCCCGTCGCGCGCAGGGTGCGGACGCTGCTATTCTGGGTGCGCGCGCAGCCTATATCGGCGGCGTATCAAGCACGGCTTGTGCCATTGCAGACCAGGTGTTCGGCGTGCCTGCTTCGGGTACGATGGCGCACTCCTGGGTACAGATGTTTGATAGCGAGTACGAGGCCTTTTATACCTACTGTAAAATGTACCCTCATAATGCTACGTTGCTTGTTGATACCTATAACGTGCTGGAATCCGGCGTGCCGAACGCCATCAGGGCGTTCCGCGAAACGGCTGTGACCAAATGCGCCGTGCGTATCGACTCGGGTGACATCACCTATCTTTCCTGCAAAATCCGTAAGATGCTGGACGAGGCCGGGCTGACTGACTGTAAAATTGTAGCCTCAAACTCGCTCGACGAGTATATCATTCGCGGTCTGCTGCAGCAGGGCGCGCAGGTTGATGCCTTTGGCGTGGGCGAGCGGCTGATTACCTCTAAATCCAATCCTGTTTTCGGCGGCGTTTACAAGCTTTGCGCCGTAGAGGATGCGGAGGGTAATATCAAGCCCAAAATCAAGCTGAGCGAAAACGCAGGCAAAATCACTACCCCCCACTTCAAGAAGGTTTACCGTCTGTTCGGCCGCGATACGGGCAAGGCGGAGGCAGACCTGATTTGCGTGCATGACGAGGTTGTGGACGATACCAAGCCGCTTGAAATTTTTGATCCCGAAAACACCTGGAAGACCAAGGTGCTTGAAAATTTTGTGGCCAAGGAGCTGCTGGTGCCTGTTTTCAAAAACGGCAAGCAGGTTTACACCTGCCCCACGCTTACAGAGGTGCGCGCATATTGCCGCGCGTCGCTTGACAGCATCTGGGAGGAGGTCAAGCGCCTGGATAATCCCCATAATTATTATGTAGACCTTTCCCGTAAGCTCTGGGATCTCAAATACGGGCTGATTAAAACACAGCGCCATAGCAGCAAGGGTAAAAAATAAGAGGTTTTCGCGAAAAAAGTTGAAAATCATTCTTGACAGTAAGGCCCTGCTTTGTTATAATAGAAAAGATAAAATGTGTACACCTGTGCGACGCGCAAGCGCGCGTCGCGCGTGTGTGCCTGAAAGGAGTATCACCGTGACGAAGCTGAAGAACGCGCAAACCAGTCTGATGAACGAAGCGATTTCGCCTTCTGTTTTTTCCGTTTCCCGTGATATTGCCACCCGTATTGATTTTTCCGAATATACTGTTTTTCCCGGTTTTTGTGATGTGCATGTGCATTTCAGAGAACCGGGCTTTTCTTATAAGGAAACGGTAAAAAGCGGCTCTATGGCAGCGGCTGCAGGCGGTTATACCGCCGTTTGCACGATGCCGAACCTTTCACCCGTGCCCGACTGCATGGCAAGTCTTGGGGAGCAATTGGAAATTATTGCACGCGATGCAGTGATTGACGTCACCCCCTACGGCTCGATTACAAGAGGGCTTCGGGGAGAGGCACTTTCGGATATGGCGGAGATGGCACCCTTCGTTGCCGCCTACACCGATGACGGTGTGGACGTACGCTCGGATTCCCTGATGCGTGCGGCGATGGAGGAGGCAAGGCGCATTGGCAAAATGATTGTAGCGCACTGCGAGATTAAGTATGAGGGAATCGGCTATATTCACGAGGGTGAATATGCAAGAGAACACGGTCATCGCGGCATCAATTCGGAAAGCGAGTATCTGCAGGTCATGCGTGACCTGCGCCTTGCTGCGGAAACGGGCTGCGCCTATCACGTCTGCCATGTGTCGACCAAGGAGAGCGTGGCTGCGATCCGTGAGGCAAAGCGCCACGGTGTAAACGTCACCTGTGAAACCGCCCCCCACTATCTGGTGCTTGATGACAGCAGCCTTGAGGAGGACGGGCGTTTCAAGATGAACCCCCCGCTGCGTGCCGCGGCTGACCGCGAGGCGCTCATCGAGGGCTTGCTTGACGGGACGGTGGATATGATAGCGACCGACCACGCCCCCCACTCGGCAGAGGAAAAGGCGAAGGGGCTTGCCGCAAGTGCCTTTGGCATCGTGGGATTGGAAACCGCCTTTCCCGTGCTGTATACCAAGCTTGTAAAGGAGGGCATTTTGCCGCTTGACAGGCTGATTGACCTGTTATCCCTGGCGCCGCGCCGCCGCTTCGGCTTACCGCTTCACGCGGGAGATTTCAGCGTATGGGCTTTGGATACGCCTATCACCGTGGAGCCAAATAAATTCCTGACCAAGGGGCGTGCCACACCCTTTGCGGGCTGGCAGCTTTTTGGAAAATGCGTGCTGACGGCACACCGCGGCACCGTTGTTTACGAGAATAATTAAAAATTTCATATATACCCAAGGAGGAAAACACAATGGCAAAAAGAACGGACATTAAAAAAATTCTGATTATCGGTTCAGGCCCGATCGTCATCGGTCAGGCGGCAGAATTTGACTATGCAGGCACGCAGGCGTGCCTGGCACTGAAGGAGGAGGGGTATGAGGTTGTCCTCGTCAACTCCAACCCTGCAACCATCATGACCGATACCACCATCGCCGATAAGGTATATATGGAGCCGCTTACACTTGAATATATGGCGAAAATCCTGCGCTACGAGCGTCCTGATGCGATTCTGCCCGGCATTGGCGGTCAGACGGGCCTCAACCTTGTCATGCAGCTTGAAAAGAAGGGCGTTTTAAAGGAGTGCCGTGTCGAGCTGCTGGGTACAAGCTCCACCTCTATTGAGCGCGCGGAGGACCGCGAGCTGTTCAAGGAGCTTTGCCAGTCTATCGGTGAGCCGACCATTCCCTCTGAAATCACCTACAGCATTGAGGAGGCCAAGGCAGCTGCCGCACGCATCGGTTATCCCGTCGTGCTTCGTCCTGCCTTTACCCTTGGCGGCACGGGCGGCGGCTTTGCCTACAATGAGCAGGAGCTGGTTGATATCGGCGTGAACGCCTTCAAGCTTTCTCCCGTGCATCAGGTGCTGATTGAAAAGAGCGTAAAGGGCTACAAGGAAATTGAGTTTGAGGTCATGCGTGACGGCCTTGACCACGCCATCACC
>JAZOSC010000190.1:0-14008 GCA_045656925.1 Eubacteriales bacterium
CAAAAATCTTGTGTGTCTGCTCTTTTTCTGTTGATTTTAGTTTAGAGTTATGAGGCTCGCTTTGCTCGCCGTTATGAATTTGCTACGCAAATGTTATGATATGATTGCCCGCATAGCATGAAACTTGGCGAAGCCAATCATAGCTATGCGAAGCATATCATAACTCATAACTTGCCCGAGGGGGCAATCATAGTTTAGCGTGATTTGTCCGTTAAGGACATCACGCTATGCGGTGTTCTTTTGGTTACACACAACTACGACTCAACAAAAGATACTCTTTTGCCTCCCCGATTTTTTGTGATTTTTGTTTGCAGCTGCCTTTTAGAGCTCGTAATCAAAGGAAAGGCGCTGACACATCACAGGGCGGACAAGCCCATCTGCCACCGCCACGTGCAGCGGATGCTTCTGATAGGCCTCCAATGCCCCGAAATCAACAAAGCAGGAATCCATCATCACATCTCCTGCCGAGCAGGGGTAGCACTCGGTCAAAATGTGCATTTCAAGCAGCCCGTTTATCTTGCCTACCAGTCCCTCAAGCGCCGTTTTAATCTCCGTTGCTGTCGCCGCCTTATCGGTCACCTCGTCCTTCATCTTCCAGATGATCATATGCTTAACCATTGCAGTTCTCCTTTCGGTGCTCTTATTTCTTTACCATATTTTTATTGCCGTTCCGCCACCTTTTATACCAACGGCACACGGTAAACCTCGCGATATAGCTTTTCCTTCACAGAGGCGGGATTTTCCAAAACCGTCGGATAGCTCATCAGCACCAACGGCACTCCCACCGCCTCCCCATGATACGGGGGCTGCACATAGGGATACTCATTACAAGCAAAGCCACAACGACGGTAAAATGCCAGGCGCCTTGCGGCAAGTGGGGTATCGGGCCGCTCCGCCTCCAGCACAAGCCTTGGATAACGCGCCTGCAAAAGCGCGATAACGCGTGCGCCGCACCCCTTATTCCGATACATGGGATAAGTGACAAAATGCTCGACAAAGGTTAACCCGTCAAGCTCCCACACCGTCACAAACCCCACACGCATTCCCTCCTGCACGGTGTGGAGCATGCGGTAACGCGGCTCGAAAAGCAGTGCGCGCGCCGCCTCGCGGTCACGCCGCTCCGCGAGAGGAAATGTCTCCGCCATCGCATCGTAAACACCGTCAAAATCATCGGCCCGTATCGGTAAAAGCTCCATGCTATCCCACCTTCCTTTCTTCCATTATAACAGCACCTCGCGCTTCCTGCAAGCCCGAAGTCAATGATTTTTATAAATAAAAATCAAAAAAGGATTGACATTGCAAAAGTCCACCGTTATAATGAGGCATAGAAAGGGGGCGCCTTGTCGCTTACGGTGAAAAAATGATCGCTGCAAAGAAAAAGCCTCTCCTCATGACCGAGGGGGCGCTTTTCGGTAAAATTCTCATATTCATTCTGCCCTTGATGGCAACAAACCTGCTGCAAACTCTTTACAATGCCGCCGATATGGTTATCGTCGGTCTTTCCGCCGAGGCCGATGCCGTCGGCGCCGTTGGTGTAACAAGCTCCTTTATCAACCTGGTAATCAATATCTTTATGGGCTTTGCAACGGGTGCGAACGTCATGGTAGCGCGCCATCTCGGCGCTCGCGATGAGGAGCATGCCTCACGCACCGTGCATACCGCCATCGCCATGAGCGTCGCCTTCGGCGCGCTTGCCGCTATCATCGGCCTGATTATCTCCCGCCCCGTGCTTGCATTAATGGGGACCACCGCGGGCAAGCTGCTTGACCTGGCAACACGCTATTGCCAGATTTATTTTGCAGGCGCGCCCGCCATCGCTCTGACCAATTATCTGATTGCAATCTTCCGCGCCAAGGGTGACACCAAAACACCGCTGATTATCCTATCGGTAGCGGGGCTTATCAACGTTGTGTTTAACCTTTTCTTCGTGTTGGTGCTGCAGCTGTCGGTCGAGGGCGTTGCCCTTGCTACCACGCTTTCCAACATCGTATCGGCTATCCTTCTGCTGCTCAAGCTTGCACACGACAAGGGGGCTTGCCGTTTTTCTCTGAAGCGCCTCTGCCTTGATCGCCACGCGCTCCGCAGTATTATTTACATCGGTCTGCCCGCAGGTATACAGGGCTCACTCTTTTCGATTTCCAATATGCTGATACAATCCTCTATTCTGCAGGTCAACAACGCTCTTGCCCCCACAGGCAGTGCATACCAGCCCGTGGTAAAGGGTAATGCCGCCGCAGGAAACCTTGAGGGCTTTATCTACACCGCACAAAATTCGGTCTATCAAGCATCTATCACCTTTACCAGCCAGAACGTGGGTGCTGCCAAATACGAGCGCGTGCGACGTGTCATGCTCTGCTGCTACCTCATTTCCTTTATTGTGGCGGCAGCCTTCGGACTTGGCATGTACCTGTTGCGTGCGCCGTTGCTTGCCCTCTACGACGTTATGCCCGGTGCGCCGGGTACGCTTTCCGCCCTTGCCTATGATGCCGCCTGCTCCCGTATGCTTTATTTGTTTATTCCCTATTTTATGCTTGCATGGATGGAAGCGGGCTGCGGCGCGGTGCGCGGGCTTGGCAAATCACTTTCCTCTACCTTTATTTCGCTGGTGGGCGCCTGTCTTTTCCGTATCGCATGGATTTGCACCGTCTTCCGTGCCAATCCAACGCTTGAAATCATCTATCTCTCCTACCCAATCTCCTGGGCGCTTACTGCAATTGCACAGCTTATCTGCGCCGTGGCCGCCCTCAAGCACCTCATCAAAACGCGCAGAAACGCGCAGGAAATTCACGCCCTGCACCCGCATCACGAAAACTAAGGTTGCCCTTACGGGCAAGCTATAAGTGATGATATGATTCGCATAGCGATATAACGGTGGGCGAAGCGCGCCTCATAACGCTAAACCAAGAAAAACAGAAAAAAGCAGACATACAAGATTTCCTTGTATGTCTGCTTTTTTGTATAAGGGCTTAGCCCGTTTGTGCTTGAATGGCTGGCCGCGATGCTCGCACTTAACAGCATTTTTAAATTCTCCGTTAAGTGCATCACCTTTTGGGAATGCTTTTGATTATTTCGGCAATATTGAAGCAAAATATTGACAATTTTTTCACAAACCCCTTGATTTTTGCCAAATTTTGTGCCATAATGAAATAAGTATATCCTTTGAAGGGAGCCGTTCCATGGCTGAACAGAAAAACCCACACACAGGCCATCGTGCGCGAATGCGCGAACGCTTTAAGGCCTCTCTCCCCGCTACCTTTGCACCGCACGAGCTTTTAGAGATGCTGCTCTACCACACGAACGCACGCGGCGACACCAACGAAACCGCACACGCGCTCATTGAGGCCTTCGGCTCAATTGAAGGTGTTTTTGACGCCGACCGCACACGCCTTGAATCGGTCTTTGGCGTCGGAGAGGGCGCTGCACTCTTTCTTTCCCTCGTTGGTGAGCTGGCCAAGCGCTATACCGCAGAAAAGCTTTCCACAGGGACCGCACGCCCCGCCGCGCTTGATACTCCCGAAAAGCTGGCTGCCTTTCTGCTTCCCCGCTTTATCGGTGCAACCAAGGAGCTTGCCTATGCGCTGCTGCTTGATAACAGCTTAAGACCGCTTGATTGCTTCCCCATCGGGGACGGCACCGTTTCGGGCGTTTCCATTTCCGTGCGAATCGTTGCAGAGCGCGCCTATACCAAGCACGCGGCGGCAGTCGTCCTCGCACACAATCACCCAAACGGTCTGGCGCTCCCCTCAAGCGACGACCTGACCTTAACGCACCGCTTAAAGGAAGCGCTTGACCTGCTTGAAATCCCGCTGCTTGAGCATTTTATATTCTCTGACAAGTCCTACATACCTCTCCTTGGTCATCTGTCAAAGGAGAGCATGCAGTCAACCGGCCTCGCCGCCTCCCCCATTCTTGACCTCATTAAAAAATAATTTTTCAGAAAGGATCACTGTTATGAAAGATTTTGAAGCCACCGCAGACACGCAGGCACCCGACAAAAAAACCTCTCGCCTTTCCCGTTTTCTGCAACGAAAGGATATCGTCTTTTCCACCAAGCGATACGGAATTGAGGCTCTTGGTGCCATGGCCCTTGGCCTGTTCGGCTCCCTTTTAATCGCAACGATTTTCAATGCCATCGGTCTGATTCCGGGGCTTTCCTTCTTTAAAACGATTGGCGGCTACGGCGCCACTGCCGCAGGCCCTGCCATGGCCGTTGCCATTGCCTTTGCCCTGAAGGCTCCGCCCCTCGTCATGTATTCCGCCGCACTGGTCGGTCTTGCCGCTAATTCACAGGGCGGCGCAGGCGGCCCACTTGCCGTTCTGCTGATTGCAGTGATTGCCATTGAATGCGGTAAGGCTGTATCCAAGGAAACCAAGGTTGATATTCTCGTTACGCCCTTTGTCACGGTATTTGTCGGTGGCGTGCTGGCTATCCTGATTGCACCGCACATCGGCACGCTGGTCGGTCTGATTGGCAAATTCATCGGCTGGGCAACCTATTTGCAGCCCTTCCTGATGGGCCTTATCATATCGGTCGTTGTGGGCGTTGCGCTGACGCTTCCCATCAGCTCGGCAGCGGTTTGTGCCGCCATCGGTCTTTCGGGTGTTGCTGCCATTGCACAGGGCCTCTCCGCCGACGAGATTTACGGCGTCGCCCTTGCGGGCGGTGCGGCCGTAGCAGGCTGCTGCGCGCAGATGGTTGGCTTCGCGGTGATGAGCTTCAAGGAAAACCGCTGGGGCGGCCTTGTTTCACAGGGACTTGGCACCAGCATGCTGCAAATGCCCAATATCGTGAAAAACCCCCGCATCTGGATTCCGCCGACACTGGCCTCTGCCATCACAGGCCCCCTTGCCACCTGCCTTTTCAAGACACAGATGTACGGTGCTGCCATCAATTCGGGCATGGGCACCTGCGGTCTGCTTGGCCCTATCGGTATTATTCTTGGCTGGTTTGACAAGCAATATCCCACTGCCGTGGGCTGGTTCGATTGGCTTGGCCTTATCCTCATCTGCTTTATCCTTCCCGCGCTCCTTTCGCTTGGCTTTGCCTGGCCCCTGCGCCGTATCGGTTGGATTAAGGAAAACGACCTGAAGCTTGATTAAACAATAAAAGGTGTGCGCCTTGGCGCACACCTTTTATTTTATTTTTTGGGGGGTAAGGCACACGTGCTTTCACGCAGGGCAAGGGCCTTTGGCGTAAAATGTCCCAGACGGAGTGCATTTAATACCACAAATACCGAAGAAAGGCTCATCGCCGCCGACGCGATCATCGGCGTCAGCAAAAGTCCCCATACGGGATAAAAAACACCTGCAGCAAGCGGAATACAAAGGGCATTATAAAAGAGCGCCCAAAACAAATTTTCGCGGATAATACGACGCGTTCTGCGGCCAAGCTCAACGGCGGCGACCGCCTCGACAAGTGAGCTGCCTGCAAGCACCACGCCCGCAGATTCCACTGCCACGCCCGTTCCTGCGCCAATGGCAAGCCCCACGTCTGCTGCGGCAAGTGCAGGGGCATCATTGATGCCGTCGCCAACCATCGCCGTCACGCCCTTTTCCGTATAAGCACGGACAAGCTGCTCCTTATCCGCTGGAAGCAATGCCGCATGTACCTGCATGATCCCCGCTTGCGCCGCGATTTTTGCCGCGGTATGTGCGTTATCGCCTGTCAGCATGACAGCTTCAATGCCCATCTCCTGCAATGCACGAATTGCTGCCGCACTGTCTGCGCGCAGCGTATCTGCAACGGCAAATATGCCAAGAAAATCTGCACCGTGTGACACCACGATGACACTTTTCCCCTCAAGCTCAAGACGGTTCGCATGCGCTTTTATCTCATCTGTCAGCTGTGGCAGCTTTTTTTCCGCCGCAAACAGGCGAGGAGAGCCTGCGGCAACTGTAATGCCGTCCTCTGTTACGGCAAGAACACCAAGGCCTGTTACTGTACGGAAATCAGTCAGAGCGCACCGCTTCGACGTCAGCGCACGCAGCGGCTCCGCTACGGGGTGGGCGGAAAATGCTTCAAGCGAGGCGGTTAACAGGTCAAGCTCCTCTCCCGCAGAGGAAAGCGGAATACGGTCCGTCAAGGCCATGCTTCCTCTCGTCAGCGTGCCTGTTTTGTCGGTCAGCAGCATTTTGGTGCTTGCCAGCACCTCCAGTGCCTCTGCGCTCTTAAAAAGAATCCCGAAGCGGGCGGCGCGCCCACAGCCCACGGCAATCGCCGTCGGCGTTGCAAGACCAAGCGCACAGGGGCAGGAAATCACCAGCACAGAGGCGGCGGCGCGAAATGCCATTGCCGCATCATGCGTGACTATCAGCCAAACTGCGGCCGTCAACACAGAAATGCCGATCACAACAGGTACAAATACGGCACTCACACGATCACAGAGTCTTTGCACGGGTGCCTTTGAGGAGGCGGCTTCATCAAGCAGAGCTGCGATTTTACGAAGCGCTGTATCTTCCCCTATCTCGGTGACACGGATTTGCAGTGTCCCCTCTGAAAGCAGCGTAGCACCAAACACCGCATCACCTGTACGTACGAGCCGCGGTAACGCTTCTCCCGTCAGCATTGCCTCGTTGATGCTGCCCTCCCCCGCAATCACCACACCGTCTACGGGGATTTTTTCGCCCTGCAGCACCGATACCGTATCGCCCGGCGTAACTTCCGCCAGCGGTACCGTCTTCTCCTTCCCCTCCCTGATCACGGTGGCCACACGTGCTTCTTCATTCAATAACGCCTTCACTGCACCGAAGGCGCGGTGTCTGGCACCGCCCTCCAGATATTTTCCCAGTGAAACAAGGGTGAGAATCATCGCACCCGACTCCAGATAAAGCTCATGCAGATAATGGTGAACAAGCCCCTCGTTTCCCGTTCCTGCTCCAATAAAAATACAAACCCCCGCGAATATACCGTAAAGGATTGAGGCGGCAGAGCCTAATGCGACCAAAGAATCCATGTTGGGTGTGCCGTGAAAAAGCGCTCTGAAGCCATTCTGATAAAAGCGTCGCTGCGGTAGTATAATGAATGCCGTTAATACTGCCTGCAGCAAAAAAAATGAACGCGGATACCGTGTGGCATTCAGAATAAAGGGGGCCCTTACAGGTGTCATATGCCACATTGCAACAACCATCAGCAGTGCCGTAAGCGCAAGGCTGTAAATCAGCCTTTTTTTCTCTTTCTTGCGCACAATTCGGACATCTGTATCTGTATTTTCCCCAAAGAATGCAATGCCGTATCCGGCACGGGAAAGATGGGCAGACAGCTTCGCAAGCAGTGCTTCCCGATCCCCCGCTTCATCTGTCACTGTCAGTGTGGAGGAAAGCAGACTTACGGCAAAGCTTGCATCCTTGCCAAGTGTTTCCTTTACTGCGCGCTCCACATGTGCAACACAGGCAGCACAGGTCATTCCCTTTATCAAAAACACTGTTTTTTTCATACGAACCCCCGTTTTTTCTGATCAGTTGTTAGTATATCCTATCTTTTTGATAAAATCAAGTCCTCTTTTTTCGCCCATGCTTCATTATAAAAGTAAATATTTTATGAATTTTGTTTATTTTATAAAATTTAAATTAAATCTTACTTGAAAAATATTATTTTTTATATTATAATTATATATATTATATGCTTATGTCGTACTTTTTTGTCGTACGACAGGGAAGGAGCGCCCCTGATGCAATGTCCAAAAGAGTTTCTCGTGATGTGGGATATGGTAAAGGAAGCAATGCTTGAGGAAAACACCGCAACCTTTTGCGACCTGTGGTACGGTGACCTTATTCCCGAAACCTTTGATGCAGTTGGCCCGACTCTTACACTTCTGACAACGGCCTCCTTTAAAAAGAAGGTGCTTGAAACCAAGCACAAGGAAAAGCTTGAGGAAAAATTTGCTTCTGTTTGCGGTCTGGATATTACGCTGATCTTCCGCTGTGAGGAGGAGCCGCCCATCATATTACAGCAAACCCCGCCTGATGAGGATGTTTCCGATAAGGCCTTGCGCTCAAAATACACCTTCAACAACTTCATCGTCGGTGAAACGAATAAATTTGCCAGAGCTGCCTGCTGGAAGGTTGCAAGCAATCCGTCCAACGAATGGAACCCCCTCTTTATCTATGGCCCTCCCGGTGTCGGTAAAACGCACCTGATGTATGCCGTGGTAAACGAAATTCTGTCAAGAAAGCCCTCGGCAAAGGTGCTCTATACCAAGGGTGAGGATTTTGTCAACTACATGGTGGAATGCATCACGCACAAAACAATGGCCGCCTTCCGTGACCGCTATCGCGAATGTGACGTGCTTCTGATAGATGATATTCAGTTTATTGCGGGAAAGGTCGGTACACAGGAGGAGGTCTTCAATACCTTTGATACCCTTTTTATGGAGGGTAAGCAGATCATTCTGGCTTCCGACCGCCCACCCCGTGATATCAATCCCTTGTCGGAGCGCTTACGCTCACGCTTTGAGGGGGGCCTGCTGGCTGATATTATTTTACCTGACCTTGAGCTGCGTATCGCCATTATCAAGAAAAAGGCAGAGGATATGCAAATTGATCTCCCCTCTGACGTATTGATGTATCTCGCAGAAAATTTGCGCTCAAACATCCGTCAGATTGAAGGTGCTATCAAAAAGCTGACGGCAAAGAGTATGTTAGACGGGCGCAATATCACACTGGAGCTTGCGCGTGACTGTGTTTCTGACCTGCTTGGAGAAACCGAGCCGCTGAATGTCACAATTGATAAAATCTTTGCGGCAGTATATAAAAAGTTTGATATTTCCCGCGATGATCTGGTCGGCAAAAAAAGAACCAAGGAAATTGCAAAGGCAAGGCATATTACAATTTTTTTAATCAGAGAAATTACGGAAATGTCTTACCCCAATATCGGTAAAATTTTTGACAGAGATCATACCACCGTTCTTTCCTCTCTTGAGGTTGTTGCAAAAAACATCATTACCGATCCGCTTTACGCTGCAGATATTGATTATCTGAAAAAAGAAATTTTGGGAGATTGATTTCAACAGCTTCTCCACATTGTGAAAAAGCTGTGAAAAAATACTTGAAAAACGCGGAAGCCCTTTATTTTACGGCAAAGCTGCTCCGTTTAAAATCCTGCGATTTTTCTCTTTTATAAAAAATACGATTTTTCCACAGAGCTTTTTGCTGTGGAAAAGCTCTGTTTTTTGTTTTTTTCCGTTTTTGCGGTCTTTTTTCCCTTCCCTTCACCTCTTTTGTTACTTTTTCTGTTTTTTGAAAACCAATATCTTCAAATTTTTTGCCACGACTTTTACATATGACAAAAAGAATGTGTTTCTTTATTTTCAATGATTTGCAGAGTTTTCCACAACATTCACAGTACCTAATAAAACTACGACCTTAAATAATATTCATTAAATCATTTTTTCGCGCGCCCGAGGGCGGCGACAGAAACAAATAAAAGGAGTTATTTTTATGAAAATCATTTTCAACCGCCAGCAAATTCTTGCAGCAGTTTCTCCGTTGATGATTGCAGCCTCGGGCAAATCTACTCTTTCCGCTATTGATGGTATTTTAATTGAGGCAAAGCATCCTGATACCTGTACCTTCACGTCTTATGACCTGGAAAAGGGCGTCAAAACCACCGTTGAAACCAAGGTTCTTGAGGAAGGAAGCTATATCATCAATGCACAGAAGTTCATTGGCACAATGCGTGTAATGGAGGGTGAGGAGGTCACCTTTTCTGTTGACAACCAGCTTTGTGCAACCTTTACCTGCGGAAAATCCTCTCATAAAATGATTGCTGTGGCCGGCAGTGATTTTCCGGAGCTTCCCCTGCTTGAAAGTGCAAAGGGATTTGCTATGCCCTGTGGCACATTGCGTGAGATGCTTGCCAAGGTTATGTATGCGATGGGAGTGAATGATCAGCGTCCGATTTTAAACGGCTGCTCCTTTGAAATTTCCGATAACAGCATTACGCTTGTATCCTGTGACGGTGCAAAGCTTGCAAAAAGTAAATTAAAGACGGAGCTTGTCAATAAAAATCAGGACGGAACGGATCTACGCTTTAAATTTATTGTGCCTGTGAAAACGGTAAATGAGCTTTATAAGCTGATTACCGGAGATACGGAAAAGGAAGTCAATATCTATATGACGCGTCGTCATATTATTTTCCATATCGAAAATATTGTATTTTTCTCCCGTTTGATTGATGGCGAATATATGGATTATGACCGCATTATTATCAGACAGCATAAAATTTACGCAACCATGAACAGAGATGCACTGCTTTCCGCACTTGATCGCGCTGCACTTGTAACAGAAGAAAGAGTCGCCGGTAGTGTCAGAACCCATGTTAAGCTGCAGCTTGAGAGTGGATTGCTTAAAATTATTGCAAATTCCTCTGCAGGAAGCACTTATGATGAAATTGAGGTGCAGCATGAGGGTGCTGATATTATCATTGCGTTTAATAACAGATTTTTGATTGATTCTGTTCGTGCTTGTGAGGGGGATATGCTTCGGATTGCTCTTTCCTCACCTCTTGCCAGTGTAAATATTGAGCCTGTTGAAGAAAAGGAAGATGGCTCTGAGGATATATTTATGCTTTTGCCTGTTCGTATTAAGGAATAATGATAGCAAAAAAAATTACATTACGTAATTTTAGAAATATTGAAGAAGCCGAAATTTTGTTTAAACCGGGCATTAATATTCTGCTGGGGGATAATGCAGAGGGAAAAACAAATTTACTTGAGGCCTTGTATTTCATTTCAATCGGTAAAAGCTTTCGTTTGCAGCATTTAAATGAGCTGATTCGCTTTGATGCGGAGGAGGCCTTTATTTCTCTTGATTTTCACGCAGGAACAAGAGATCAGAGCATTTCTGTGCTTCTTGGGAACAATCGCGTGCGTATGGCCGAAAAAAACCGCGTACGCGTGAGAAGAATGTCTGAAATTATCGGAAGCTTTCGTGCTGTTTTATTTTGTCCTGAGCATTTATCTTTAATTAAGGACGGTCCCGGTGAACGCAGAAGCTTTCTCGATATCGCTATCTGCGCTGCAGAGCCGCTTTATCTTTCTGCCTTGCAAAGATATCATCACGTATTAAAGCAGCGGAATACATTGATAAGATCTGCTTCGGAAAATCCTGCTTTATTTTATGAAACAGGAGAGGTCTGGTCAAGACAGCTGGCCAAGGAGGGGGCTTATATTGCTGCCCGCCGCGCCTTATTCGTCAAGCGTGCTGAGCATTATATGAGAGAATGCTTTGCTGAAATGACGGGTGAAAGGGAGGAGCCTGCTCTTTTGTATCAAGGTCCCTGTATGAAGGAAATTTCTGATTTTGCAGATAACGATAAAACCGAAAAAATACTGTATGATAAATTAAGCAGAAATATGGAGCGCGAATGGGCGGCCGGAACAACACTTTGGGGTATTCACAAGGACGATATAGAGGTATTGTTAAACGGCCGCGCTGCACGCAGCTTTTGCTCACAGGGACAGCAAAGAAGCTTGGCTCTTGCCTTAAAGCTTGCCGAGGGTGAGCTTTGCTTTGAGGATACAGGAGAATACCCCGTATTTTTGTTTGATGATGTTTTATCCGAGCTTGATCGCGGCAGGAGAGAGTATCTGTTGAAGCGCATCAAGGATAAGCAGGTTATTTTAACAACCTGCGAGAGCGAGGATATGATTGGCGATCAATGCATTTTGGTTCAGCATGGGATTTATCGCCAAAAGGAAGGCTGAAGGGGTTTTACAAAAATGTTTTTACATGTAGGAAATCATAAAAACCTCAGGAAAAAGAAGATTATCGGCATTTTTGATGCAGATACCGCAACGGTTTCCACCATTACAAGAAAATTTTTAAGCGGAGCGGGAAAGCGCGGCGAGGTAGAGGCCGCCAGTGAAGAAATACCAAAATCCTTTGTACTGTATGAAAAGAGAGATGGCTTTGGTATTTGCTTTTCTCAAATTTCTACGACCGCCTTGCTTGGCAGAAGCGAGCACGGCGGATTGAACGAATAAACAAGTAACGTAAAAAACGTGAAAAAAGGAAGGACAGAACATGGCAAACATCGAAGAAACAAGAAGGGTGTATGATGATAGCCAGATACAGGTGCTTGAAGGGCTTGAGGCTGTACGCCGTCGCCCGGGTATGTATATTGGCTCGACCTCACTTCGCGGTCTTCATCATCTTGTATATGAGATTGTGGATAACTCAATTGATGAGGCACTGGCAGGCAGATGCTCTCATATTGAGGTAACGCTGCTGCCAGATGGCTCGGTATCCGTACAGGATGACGGGCAGGGTATCCCGGGTGGTATCCATCCCAAAATGGGTATTCCCACGCTGGAGGTGATATTCACCGTTCTGCACGCGGGCGGAAAGTTTGATGGAAACGGCTATGAATTTTCGGGCGGTCTGCACGGCGTAGGCTCGTCTGTTGTCAATGCACTTTCCGAGTGGATTGAGCTTGAAAGCTGCTATCAGGGACGCCGCTATACAGAGCGCTTTGAGCGCGGAGCCGTGGCTCGCCCCTTCCGTGATGAGGGCCCTACCGACAAGCACGGCCTTTATGTGCGCTTTAAGCCCGATGCCACGATTTTTGACGAGGTTGTATTTGAATATAATACTCTCCTGAAGCGTCTGCGAGAGCAGGCATTTCTCAATGCGGGTATTTATATTTCCATCACCGACCAGCGCGATAGTGAGAATGTTATCACAGAGGTGTTGCAGTACGAGGGCGGTATCCGAAGCTTTGTTTCTTACATGAACGAGCAGAAGCACTGTCAGGTGATTCACCCCGAGGTCATTTATATGCGTGCCGAAAAGGTGGAGGAGGAGCGCGGCAGAACGATTGCCGAGGTGGCAATTCAGTATACCGATACCTATAATGAATCTCTCCTGACCTTTGCAAACGACATCAACACCGTTGAGGGCGGCATGCATGAGCTTGGCTTTAAAAATGCCATGACCAAGGTCATCAATGATTTTGCACGAAAATACGGTCAGCTTAAGGCAGATGATAAAAATTTGTCGGGTGACGACGTGCGCGAGGGCTTGACGGCGGTCATTTCCGTTAAGCTGAAGGAAGCACAGTTTGAGGGGCAAACAAAAACCAAGCTCGGTAACAGCCATATGCGCGCCTTTGTGGAAAGACTGGTGGTTGAAAAGCTGACGGAGTTCCTTGAGGAGCATCCCGCGGTAGGAAAAATTATCATTGAGAAGGCTATGACTGCAAACCGTGCGCGTGAGGCGGCAAGAAAGGCAAGAGAGCTTACCCGTCGCAAGAATGGTCTTGAATCCATGTCCCTGCCCGGAAAGCTTTCCGATTGTACCGAGCGCCGCACCGAGCTTACCGAGGTCTATCTGGTAGAGGGTGATTCGGCAGGTGGCTCTGCAAAGCTTGGCCGTGACCCCCGCTTCCAGGCAATTTTGCCCCTGCGCGGTAAAATTTTGAACGTGGAAAAGGCACGCCTTGATAAGGTTTACGCCAATACCTCGGTTATTCCGATTATTCAGGCGCTTGGCTGCGGTATCGGTGACGAATTTGATATTACAAAGCTTCGTTACGGTAAGATTATTCTGATGGCCGATGCGGATGTTGACGGCTCTCATATTCAGATTTTGCTTTTGACCTTCTTCTTCCGTCATATGAAGCAGCTGATTGAGGCAGGCCACGTTTACCTTGCAAAGCCCCCGCTTTATAAGATTTACAAGCGCACGGGTAAGGGTGGCGGTGAGCGCTACGCCTATTCCGATGCAGAGCGCGATGCAATTATTGCCGAGCTTGGTGGCGGCAAGAATATTGAGGCTGACCGCTATAAGGGTCTTGGTGAAATGGACCCCGATCAGCTCTGGGAAACCACGATGGATCCCGAAAGACGTATTCTCCTGCGTGTGACGATGGAGGATGCCATTCTCTGTGACCAGATATTCTCTACCCTGATGGGTGATGAGGTGGAGCCCCGCCGTGAATTTATTGAGCAAAACGCAAGATTTGCCGAAAATCTTGACATCTGATAAGAAAGGAGATAATAGCAATGGCAAT
>JAZOSC010000191.1:0-2945 GCA_045656925.1 Eubacteriales bacterium
GCTGCGCGGCAACGCAGGTCAGCCACTGCGCTGCGCCGTGAGTGATGCGGCGGCAGTCTTTATCAAAAGTATTCTGCCCGACCGTATGAAAATAAAGCTGGTCATGATTGATTCCTCCCCTTCAGATGAACCGCCCACGCCCCTGAAATATTACATTGACCCTGCCACCACCGCACATATCGATTATTGGGAATATTCCCCTGCCTGCGCCACGCGCCTGATTGAAACGGTATTTTAACGGCATGAGCAGTGGCTATCCCTTATGTATGCAAATCTTCCTCAAAAAACACATAAAAAGCAGAGCCGTCGGCAGATGCCGACGGCTGTTTTCATATTATTCGGAAAAATGAGAGGGAGATATCGGCTCGCAAACAAATGCGAAGGCACCCATGGCACGCAGGTCATTTGTGGCCCTTTCCGCGACAGCGATATCTGTAAAAATGCCAAATACCGAGGGGCCGCTGCCACTCATAGCGGCAGGTGCGCCCACACGATGAAAAAAGCTGAGTAACGCGCCGACCGCAGGGCGTGCATCGGCAACAACTGCCTCAAAGCGGTTGAAAAGCCCCGCGGCTACCGCCTGCACGTCACCCGTCCGCAGACCGTCAAGCAGCCCCCTCGGGTAATGGGAAGAATGAAAATTCTCAAAATTATTAAAATGGCTATCAAGCACACTGAAGGCAACGGGCGTACTGACGCCCTCCCCCAATTTTGCCACCACAAAAAAGGCCTGCAAATCACAGGGGACAGGCGTTAACACCTCACCCACGCCATGGCAAAGGGAGGTTCCACCTGCGACAAGAAAGGGGACGTCCGCGCCGATTCCTGCAGCAATTTTAACAAGCTCTGCAGCGGAAAACCGATTTCCGTCCAGACGGTTTAAGGCACGCAGCATCGCTGCGGCATCTGCCGAGCCACCGCCCAGCCCTGCCGCCACAGGAATATGCTTTTCCAATACCGCAGCACACCCAAACGGCTTACCGCTTGCGGCAAAATACGCTTCTCCCGCACGCACGACAAGATTATTTATACCCACAGGAAGCCCTTCGTCAGCCTGCAGCACGATTTCCACACCGTCTGTGCGCGTAACGGTGAGTGTGTCGGCAAGAGATACCGTCTGCATGACGGTTTGCAGCTCATGATAGCCGTCATCGCGACGCCCTGTAATTTCAAGATAATAATTGATTTTGGCATATGCCTGCTCTGTTACAGTCACGGTATCACCCCCTTTTTTACAAGTATAGCATATAGCAGGCCTCTTTGCAATCTCCTTTCAAATTTTTTTGAAATATCTCGAAATGCCCTTGACTGTAAATTCTAAAAACGATATAATGTATATATATGTGTTAGTTCACGTTTTAGGAGGTTAAAATGACCGATTTACACGACAGCAACGGCACGCAGACGCCCCAAGGCCCTACGCGCAATTACCGTGCGCTGATTGCCTGGTCGCTTGTTGCGCTCGTCGTTGTTCTCCTGCTTGCAAGCTTTGACAAGTTTCTTACGCCCATTCGCCGCTTCAATGCCATTCTGGCACCCGTTTACATCGGCCTTGTCATCGCTTACATCTGCAATCCCATTCTCCGCTTTTTTGAGCGAAAGGTCTTTTACAGGCTGAAGCGCACCGTCAACCGTGCCTTCTCCATGCTATTGACCTACATCTTCGTCCTTGCTGTGATTGCAGGCGTGGTCTGGCTTATCGTTCCCCAGCTTTCCGAAAGCATCAGCGATTTCCAGACAAACGGCACGCTTTACATTGACCGCGTGCTGCGTACCGTCAACGACTTTATCTATTCTCTGCCCTTTGATTTTGCCGCAGATGGCGACCTTATCAGCCTTGAAAAGCTGTTGAATTGGGCAATGAATCTGATTAAAAACATCGACCTTGTCGAGCTGGTGATTTCCCCCACCGTTAATTTCCTGAAGAATCTGCTTGTTGCAATCTTCATCTCCATCTACGTGCTGTTGGCAAAGGACCGCCTGATTGCAGGCTGCCGCCGCATATCTGCTGCCATATTCTCCGAAAGCAACAGCGGGCTGGCAGGCCATTACATCAGCCAGGCCAACGAAAAGTTCGGCGGCTTTCTGGTGGGAAAGATGGTTGATTCGCTCATCGTCGGCATTACCTGCTCTATCTTCTTCACCATCTTTAAAGTTCCTTATCCCATTCTGATTGCCGTTATCATCGGCGTTACTGACTTTATCCCCTTCTTCGGCCCATTTATCGGTGCCATTCCCTCTACCATTATCATCTTTATTGCCGACCCGCCCAAGACACTTCTGTTCATCGCACTGATTCTCGTCGTACAGCAGATTGACGGCAATCTGCTCGCTCCCCTCATTCTCGGTGAGCATACGGGCCTTTCCTCTCTCGGCGTTCTGATTGCCATCACCGTTATGGGCGGCTTCTTCGGCTTTATCGGCATGCTGATCGGTGTACCTGTATTTGCGCTGATTATGACCGTGCTTGACGACATCGTCAGGCACCGCCTGCGTGCCAAGGGTAAGCCCGAGGACCTTTATAACTATTATGCCGCCGACGCCTTCATCCGTCCTGCCGACGAGGAGGCCGCAGGTCAGGGTACCATTACCCAACGCTTTATGCATTGGGTGGTGGCCGTTGTCCCTGAAATGGAGAGCGAGGATTATAACCCCTCCCGTTTCCGCCGCGTGGTCAACGTCATTCGCGTCAGTCTGCTGAACTTTGGCAACTTCTTCAAGCGCATCTTTTCTGTCAAGCAAATTCCCGAGGACCAGCGCGCCGCGCTTGTAACCTCTGTTCGCAGACGGGGCATGAGCGATAAGCGTACCTTCTGGCGTACGGTATTCCTTTCTATCATCACGCTGGGCATTTACAATCTTTATCTCATTGAATTGATTGCAGAAACCTCCAATCTTTCCTGTGCGCGCGACGGCAAGCGCACCTGGGGCGCATTCCCCTACGT